>DASXDG010000266.1:0-16269 GCA_036490795.1 Streptosporangiaceae bacterium | reverse complement strand
GAGCAGCAGCATCCCGTCGCTGACCCCGTACAGGACAAGCCCGCTGAACAGCTGGATGAAGCGCCGTGTCATGGCACCAGGCTCGCAAGCTTGGCCCTATCGCAATAGAACCAATTGCGACTGGATTGGCTATATTTTCATAACTGACCGTGGTGCTTGCTCACCAGCAGTGCTACCAGCCAGCATTACCAGAACCACGACGCCGAGCAGCGCCGCTGCCGAGACCCGCATCGCCGCCGCCAGCCCGCCGGTGAACCCGGCAGGATCGCTCCGTCGCCGCCGTGCGCGCCGATCAGCCCGATCGCCTGCCCCGCATCCGCTCGTCGGCGAACATCACCCGGATGATCGTCAGGCTGCCCGGCACGACGAACACCGGTCCGATGCCCTGCAGCACCCGCGCCGCGAGCAGCCAGCCGAGGGCGGGAGCGAGGCTGTCCGCCAGCGACCCCGCGCCGAACAGGACAAGGCCGGCCATGAACACGCCCTTGCGCCCGCGCCGGTCGCCGATGGTGCCGCCCACCACCAGCGCCGAGTACACGATGACGTAGGCGTCGACGATCCACAGCATGCCGGACGCGGACGCGTGCAGTCCCGCTCCTATCGCGGGCAGCGCGACGCTCACCACCGTGCTCGACATCACCGCGAGTGCCTGCGCGCCGGCCAGCACCGCGACCGCCAGCCATGGCCTGTCCGCGATGCCGCCGGGGATGCCCGGACTACGAAGCGCTGGCGAGGCCACGCGCGTCGAACGCCACCTCGATGCGGGCGATGTTCCCGTCTTCGACGTGCATCCAGTTCGCCACCGGAACCGTGTCGGCGACGCTGGTCGAGAAGTCGTACCAGGTGAGCACGTCGTCACCGGACACGAAGACCTTGCGGATCTCGATCGCGGTGGTGATATTGGACAGCCCCTCCAGCCCCTGCATGCATTCGTCCACCCCGGCGATCTTGGCGAACGGGCCGTCGAACGTGACGTCCTCGGCGAATACCGTGCGCAGCCGCGCGAAGTCCTTGGCAAGCCACGCGTCGAAGTAGGTGGCCGCCAGCGTTTCTGCCTGTGTCTGTGTCATGCCTCCAGCCTGCCGTTGTTATGTTCATAAGTCCAAGAGATAGTTTCTATAACAGCTAGAATGAGTAGTTATGGAGCTACGTCAGCTTGAGTATTTCGTGACGGTCGTCGCCGAGCAGAACTTCACCCGCGCCGCCGAACGGCTGCACGTCGCCCAGCCAGGGATCAGCGCGCAGATCCGCCAGCTCGAACGCGAGCTGGGCCAGCCGCTGCTCGACCGGTCCGGCCGGACCACCACGCTCACCGAGACCGGCAAGGCGGTGCTGCCGTTCGCGCGCGCCGCCCTGGACGCCGTGGCCGGTGCCCGCGAGGCCGTCAATGAACTGGCCGGCCTGCTCCGCGGGCATGTCGCGGTCGGCATGGTCGTGCAGTGCGCCGCCCTGGACCTGCCCGCCCTGCTCGCCGCGTTTCACCACCGGTACCCGGGCATCGACATCACGCTCGCCGAGGACAACTCCGACCGCCTGGCCGACGGCGTCCGCGACGGGAGCTACGACCTCGCGTTCATCGGCACCAGCGTCACCGACCCGCCGGGCCTGTCCCTGCAGGTGGTCGCCGATGAACCAGTAGTGGCCGCGTTCTCGCCGGCCGCCACGGGCCTGGCTGACCTGGCCGGCCGCGATTGGGTCGCGCTCGCCGAGGTAGCGGACCGCACCGTGATCAGCTTGCCGCCGGGGACCGGCCTGCGTTCGGCCGTTGACGCGGCATACTCATCGGCGGGCTTGCGTCCGCACATCGCGTTCGAGGCGAGCGATCCGCGCATGCTCGCCCGCCTGGCCGAGCACGGACTCGGGCTAGCGTTCCTGCCGGCCTCTGTCGCAGCCGCCCACGGCGACGGCCTGCACGTACTGAGCGTTCGCGACCCGGAGATACGCGGGCGGCTCGCGCTGGCCTGGCGTGCGGAGGGCGCGGTCAGCCCCGCTGCCCGGGCCCTGATCGCGCACGCGCGCGCCACGCTCGCCCATGACCAGCCCCGCGACGATGAGTTCGCGCCCTCGGTGTCGTTTCACCGGTGAGGTGATAGTCATGACCGTTAGCAAGGCAGAGGCGCTGAAGCGCCTGGAGGTGCTCGCCGGTGAGTGGGTTATTGAGGCCCGCTTCCCCGGCGACCAGCCGGACGCGGCGATAGCAGGCCCGAAGGCACGCAGCCGGTTCGAATGGACCCTGGACGGGCAGTTCCTGCTGCAGCGCACCGAAGCACCGGTCCCCCAGGCGCCGGACAGTCTGTCGATAGTGACCGCCGACCTGCGGACCGGCGCGTACACCCAGCATTACTACGACTCCCGGGGCGTGGTGCGCCTGTACGCGATGACGTTCGGCGACGGGGTGTGGACGCTGACCCGGCAGAGGCCCGACTTCTCGCCGCTGGACTTCGAGCAGCGGTTCACCGGCACCATCAGCCAGGACGGGAACACGATCAGCGCTGCCTGGGAGAAGCGTTCCGGCGGCACCGGGTGGCAGCATGACTTCCACCTGATCTACCGGAGGTCCGATTGACATGACCGCGGCCAGCCCCGCCGGGCCGGACGACGTCACGGGGATGCGGGTCGGCGCCGAGATCGTTGTCACCGCCGCGCCCGGTGTCGTCTGGGACCTGCTCGCCGACATCACCAACGTGGGCAACTGGAGCCCGGAGTGCATCCATACCGGCTGGCTGGACGGTGAGCACGATGCCAGGCCCGGCGTCAGGTTCAGCGGCCGCAACCGGGCACAAGGCGGCTTCGAGTGGACCGTGACCTGCGTGATCACCGAAGCCAGCCGGCCGTGGACACTGGCCTGGGTGGTGCTGGACGACGAGGATCGCACCCAGACCGTCGATGACCCGTCCTCCCACTGGCGCTACGGCCTCGAGCCCGCCCCGGGTGGCGCGACGCTGGTCAGGCACAGCTTCGTGCACGGGCCGGGCGACAGCGGCCTGCGCTGGATGATCCGGCGGTACCCGGAGCGCGCCGCGGGCATCATCGCGGACCGCCGCCTGATGCTGCTGGCCAACATGCGGCACGGACTCTCGGCCATGAAGGCCGTCGCCGAAGGCCAGCACGCCTAGCGGCGCCGGCGATCGGCGGCGCTGAACGCATTCGCCACGATCGCGGCGAATGGCGGGATGATCAGCGCGACGATCGTCATGATGACGGCCGCGGTGGTCGAGTACCGGTCCACCACCGCCCAGGACAGCACGAACAGACCGATGCATATCGCCATCAGCACGAAGTAAAGCCGCTTATCGCGACGCGGTGGCCTCGGCCACGCTTCGTCCTCCCCGCCGTCTGCCTCGCCTGACATGTCAGCGATTATGCCCAGCCCGGCCCGACCGTCACCACGGCAGCCGCCCGGCGCCGGGCTTCCCGCACAGGATCACCGGGGCATCTCAGGACTCATCACGCCACTTTAATGCTAAGACACCACACAGGTTGCCACCCCGAGCGCAGGCGGCGCCAAATTACAGGGATTGAAATGGCGGGGTCGGATCCGGGATGGATAGTGCCCGGGTCGCGGGCTGGTTTCATGATCGTGCGCGTGGCGTTCCGGGGAACCGGAACGCCACGCGCACGATCACCGCGATGCCGCCCGAGTGCGGGCGGTTTGTCCTGTTTGCGGGATGCCGGTGCGGCGGCGTGGCCGCGATGGCCCTGATCGCCGCGGGGGCGACCCCAGACCGTCACAGGTCAACCTCTGTAGCGCGGTAATAATGTCCAACGCGGTAGAAAACCATGCTGTGAGCAGCCTTTTCTCCCGCATTGGATAAATGTTCCGCGCTATTCGTGGGCTGTCGAGAGCTGAGTGATAGCTGAGGCTGCCGGGACGTAAGTGGTGCACGTGTTGCCGGAAGCCAAGTGGCAGCTGAGGTTCCCGGGGCGTAAGTGGTGCACGTGGCGCTGAGGGCCGGTGCTGCGGCCGGGCGTGCTCACCGCATTCGCAGGGCCAGGAAGAAATCTACGCGGTCGTCCAGGGACGACAGGTCACGTCCGGTCAGCTCCTCGATGCGCCTGATCCGGTACCGGACGGTGTTCACGTGCACGTACATCTTGGCGGCGCACGCGTTCCATGAGCCCGAGCAATCAAGGAACTCGCGCAGGGTCGGCAGCAGTTCGGCGCGATGCTGCTCGTCGTAGACGAGCAGCGGGCCGAGCAGGCGCTCGCGGAACGACCGCAGGACGCTTCCCGGCACGCTGGCCAGCAGGAGTTCGTGCGAGGCGACCTCATCGCTGGTCACCACCGAGATGACACCGACCGCGGCACCGGTCGCGCGCAGCGCGGCGAGCCGCCGTGCGCTGCCCGCCTCCTGCAGTGCGCCCGCCAGCGCCGTCACGCCTTCGGCCGGGGAGCTGACGCCGACGTCCACCCTCAGCCGGGAGCGGTCCGCCTCGAAGACCGGCGACATCTCGCGCAGCCTGTCCGCGAACTCATGTGTCGCGGCGGCGGTCTCGGCCGGGACGAGCACGACGACCTCGTCGCCGAGCGACGCCAGCAGGAACCGGTCAGCGGCGGCGAACTCCCCGGCCAGGTCGGCCCGCCACCGATCGCCCGCAGCGGCCCCGGCGGCGCCCATGCGGCCGTCCGCCTCCGCGGTCAGGGAGGCCACCAGGTACGTTCCGTCCGGAGCCAGGTCGGCCGCCTTCATCAGCGAGGCGATCTCGGCCGGCGAGGAACCGTCGATGGACAGCCGGGCGATGATGGCCTCGGCCAGCTTGCGGTCACCGGCCCGCCCAGCGTCCAGCCTGGCCCGCTCCAGTTGCACGTCGGCGGCCAGTTCGTCGACCGATTCGCGCAGCTCTTGGGCCCATTCCGACTCCCGGCCAGGGCACACCAGGAACCAGCTGGTCAGCCTCGGCTCGCCGCCCACGCCGAACAGCGAGTACCGCTCCTCCCCCTCGGCCAGTGGTCGGGTCACCGCGGGCAGACGGTCCGCCTTTACGTATTCGGCGGCCAGCCGGAGCGCCTGCTCCCTGGACAGAGCCGGCCCGCTCCCGCCCACCACCCGGCCGGTCGCGGTCAGCAGCCAGCACTTGGCACCGGTCTCGCGGCCGATCAGCCGGAACATCTCATCCAGCCCGGCCCCTTCGGCGACCGCGGACAGCAGGCGGCGCCGGCGTCCGAGCACGCGGGTCATCGCGGAGGCACGGTCACCGCTGAGCCGCCTGCCCACCTCGTCGATGACCGATGCGAACGAGGTCTCGGCGGGCACCGCGAGCAGCGCCACCCCGTGCCGGCCGCACGCGTCGACCACGTCGGCGGGCACCTCGCCGAGCGCCTCCCCCGCACCGAGCACGCTCGCCCCGGCGCGCGCCAGCGCGCGGACGAACCGGTCGGCGTCGCCGGGAGCCCGGCACCAGATCATGCCAGTCAGTACCAGGTCACCTTGCGTGATGTAGCGGCCGGGATCCGGCAGGTCGGTGGTGTACACATGCCGGATCGCCCGGTCCATGCCGGTGACGTCGGTCAGCAGCCGGAGCCCGAGCTCTGGCACGTCGAGCAGGTCTCTTACCCGCACCCGACCTCCCTTCCCAGCAAAATGCACCAATATGTACTCTATCCGTTACAGCTTGGTTGTTTAGCGAAAGCTACAAACGCGTCAGGCACTTGTCATGGCGATTCAGCCATTACGCGGCTATCGATGCTGGTAGCCGGCCTGATTTGATGTGCCCATGGCCATCATCGCGGATTTCAACGCGGCTCCGGCGGAGGCCGCGACGCGAGATCTGCTGGCCTGCTGCGAATCGATAACATTCGCCAAACTGCTCACCGATGGCCGCCCATATCCAGACCAGGAGGCGCTGGACACCGCGATCGACACCGCGTTCAACGCTTTGAGCTGGGACGATATAGTCGAGGCCATGGACGCCCATCCGCGGATCGGCGCCAGGACCGGGGGGATTTCGGCGGCCGAGCAGGCCGGTGCCACCGCGGCCGGCGCCGCCGTGCGGCAGGCGCTCGTGACCGGAAACCAGGCCTACGAGCAGCGTTTCGGGCACGTCTTCCTGATCTGCGCAACCGGCCTTTCCGGGCAGGAAATGCTCGATGCCCTGCGGCAGCGGCTGCACAATGGCGACGCGACGGAGCAAGCTGTGGTCAGGCAGGAACTGCTCAAGATCACCAAGCTCCGGGTGCGGAAGGTGCTGAGCGCGTGACCCCATGCCCATAACGCTGTCCACCCATGTCCTTGACGCCACGGCCGGCCGCCCGGCGGCGGGCGTCAAGATCGTGCTCGAGCGCCGTACCGACGATGGCACCTGGGCGCAGACGATGTCGGCGAGCACCGACGACGACGGCAGGCTGCGCCTGCCCGGTACGGTCGACCCCGGCTGCTACCGCATCACGTTCGCCAGCGGCGACTACTTCGCCGGCCGCGGGGTACCCACTTTCTACCCGGAAGTCACCGTTACGTTCCAGGTGACCTCGGAAAACCAGCACTGTCACGTTCCGCTGCTGCTGAGTCCTTTCGCTTATTCCACGTACCGGGGGAGCTAACGCGATGATCGTGCTGGGCCGCAATCAGTTCGGTAAGGCCGAGGTCCGTCTGCTTCGCGTCGACCGGACAGAACCCGGGCACGTGCTGCACGACCTGAGCGTGACCGTGACGCTGTCCGGCGCGTTCGAGGCCGTGCACCTGACCGGGGACAACGACGCGGTGCTCAGCACCGACGCGCAGAAGAACACCGTGTTCGCGTTCGCCGCCGAACACGGCGTCGGGCAGATCGAGGACTTCGCCCGGCTACTCGCCGAGCACTTCGTGACGTCACAGGAACCGGTCACCCGGGCCAGGGTCAGCGTCGAGGAATACGCGTGGGAACCCGTCGCCGGAACCGGGCACTCGTTCGCCAGGTCGGGCCGGGAGACCAGGACCGCGACGGTCACCCATGACGGCGCGCGGGCATGGACGATCTCCGGGCTCAGCGATCTCGTCCTGCTGAACACCAAGGGCTCCGAGTTCTGGGGGTTCGCGCGGGACCGGTACACCACGCTGCCCGAGACCAAGGACCGGATCCTGGCCACCGCGGTGAACGCGAACTGGGGGCACGCCGAGCCCGCGCGGAACTGGGATGAATCGTACAACGACGCGCGCGACCTGCTGATCTCCGCGTTCGCCCAGACGCACAGCTACTCGCTGCAGCAGACGCTGTACACCATGGGCAAGCGCGTGCTGGAGGGCCTGCCGGGGATCGCCGAGATCCGCCTGTCCCTGCCCAATAAGCACCACTTCGACGTCGACATGTCGCCATTCGGCGTGGACAGCAAAGGTGAGGTGTTCTACGCGCAGGACCGCCCCTACGGGCTGATCGAGGGCACCGTGCGGCGGGACGACGTCCCGCCCTCGACCGCTGCTGGCCTGGCGGGTGCCTGGTAGATGGACTTCCTGCAGCCGCACTCGCTGGCTGAGGCGCTGACGCTCAAGGCAGCGCATCTCGCGGCGATGCCGATCTCCGGCGGCACCGACATCATGGTCGAGATCAACTTCGACGCCCGGCGTCCCGAGGCTCTCCTCGACCTGAACCAGGTCACCGAGCTGACCCGGTGGGCACCCGACGGCGACCTGATCCGGATCGGGGCCGCCGTCCCCTACGTACGGGTCATCGGCGAGCTCGGCGGGGCGCTGCCCGGCCTGGCGATGGCCGCGCGGACGGTCGGCTCACCGCAGATCCGCAACCGGGGGACGATCGGCGGCAACCTGGGCGCCGCCTCTCCGGCCGGCGACTGCCATCCGGTCCTGCTCGCCTGCGGCGCGATCATCGAAGCCACCTCGGTGCGCGGTACCCGGCAGATCCCGGCCGCGGAGTTCTACATCGGGCCCAAGCGCAACGCGCTCGCCGCCGATGAGCTGATCACCGCCGTGCTGATCCGGCCGGCCACGGGCGGACAGCAGTTCGCCAAGGTCGGCACCCGCAACGCCATGGTGATCGCCGTCTGCGCGTTCGCCCTGGACCTGCGCGCCGACGGTTCCGTCGGCACCGGCATCGGCTCGGCCGGCCCCACGCCGCTGCGCGCGACCGAGGCCGAGGAGTTCCTCACGGCGGAACTAGCCGGCCGATCGACGGCAGCGCTTCCCGAGCCGCTGGCCAGGCGGTTCGGCGAGTTGGTCGCGGCGGCGGCCCGGCCGATCGACGACGTGCGCGGCACCGCCGCCTACCGCAGGCATGCCCTGTCCGTGCTCGCCCGGCGGACGCTGGCCTGGACGTGGAACGCAAAGGGGGACAAGAAGTGCGCGTGACACTCACGGTGAACGCAGAGCCGGCCACCGCCGACGACGTATGGGAGGGCGAAAGCCTGCTCTACGTGCTCAGGGAACGGCTCGCCCTGCCGGGATCGAAGAACGCGTGCGAGCAGGGCGAGTGCGGTTCATGCACGGTCCTGCTCGACGACGTGCCGGTGTGCGCCTGCCTGGTCGCGGCCGGCCAGGCCCAAGGCCGCGAGATCGTCACCGTGGAGGGCCTGGCCGACACCGATGGCGCCCTGCACCCGGTCCAGCAGGCGTTCATCGACGCGGGCGCGGTGCAGTGCGGGTTCTGCACGCCGGGCCTGATCATGCAGACCCACGACTTCCTCCGCCGCACCGATGGCGTGCCTGCCGACGCTGACATCAGGGAGCGGCTGGCTGGCAACCTGTGCCGGTGCACCGGTTATGAGAAGATCCTCGACGCCGTGCGGCTGGCCGCGGGACGGATGGCGAACCAGTGACCGGCCTGGCTCACCAGCTCGTCATCGACGGCTGCGCGATCGCCACCATGGACGACGCGGGCACCGAGTACCGCTCCGGCCACATCGTGGTCACCGACGGCATTATCACCGCGGTCGGCGACGGCCGCTACGAAGCCGCCGGCGAGCACGTCATCGACGGAGCCGGCTGCCTGGCCACCCCCGGTCTGGTCAACACCCACCACCACCTGTACCAGTGGCTCACCCAGGGCATGGCGCAGAACTCGGTCCTGTTCGACTGGCTCACCGAGCTGTACCCGGTCTGGGCTCGCATCGACGCCGGGCAGGTGCACACGGCGGCCACGGCCGGCCTGGCCTACCTGGCGCTGGGCGGCTGCACCACCAGCACCGACCACCACTACATCTTCCCGGGATCGGACCCGGACCTGCTGGCCGCGGAAATCACCGCGGCTCAGGAGGTCGGGCTCCGCTTCCACCCGTGCCGCGGCTCGATGGACCTGGGCCGCTCGGCGGGCGGACTGCCGCCGGACGACGTGGTCGAGGACACCGATGTCGCGCTGGCCGCCACCGAGGACGCGATCCGCCGCTACCACGACCCCTCCCCCGGCGCGATGGTGAAGATCGCGGTGGCCCCGTGCTCCCCGTTCTCGGTGACCGCGCGCCTGATGCGCGAGTCGGCCGAACTGGCCAGACGGGCCGGCGTAAGGCTGCACACCCACCTGGCGGAAACCCGCGAGGAAGACGCCTACTGCCGGCAGACGATGGGCCGGACCCCGGCCGAGTACCTGGACGAACTGGGCTGGCTCGGGCCCGACGTCTGGCTCGCGCACTGCGTTCACCTGGACGAACCCGCGGTGAAGCGCCTCGCCGTCACCGGCACCGCAGTGGCGCACTGCCCGAGTTCGAACGCGCGCCTGGGGGCCGGCATCGCCCCGGTCAGGCCGCTGCTCACCGCCGGCGCGCCGGTCGGCCTCGGCGTGGACGGCGCGGCCTCCGGCGAAGGCGCGTCGGTCGTGGGCGAACTGCGCCAGTCGCTGCTGATGGCGCGGATCAAGGACGGCCCGGGCGCGCTGTCGCCCCGCCAGGCGCTGTGGCTCGGTACCCGCGGCGGTGCCCGCTGCCTGGGCCGGGACGACGAGATCGGCGCGCTGCGGCCCGGCATGCTGGCCGACATCGCGCTGTGGCGGCTCGACACGCTGGCCAGCGACGCCGACGCCTACGGCGCGGCGGACGGTGACCCGGTCGCGGCGCTGGTATTCGGCCCGCCGGCACCGGTTGAGCTGCTGCTGGTCGGCGGCACCCCCGTGGTCGAGCGCGGCGAGCTTCGCACCGCCGACGCCGGCGCTGCCACCAGGGACGTCAGGAAAGCGCGCCGCCGGCTGCTAGCAGAGACGGCCCGATGAGCGAACAGACCAGGACCACCACCAGGCAGGACACCACCAGGCAGGGACGCGGAGTCGGGGACAGCCCGAGGCGCCCCGACGGCCGGCAGAAGGTCACCGGCGAGTTCGCCTACTCCTCCGACCTGTGGCTGGACGGCATGCTGTGCGGATCCACGCTGCGCAGCCCGCACCCGAGTGCCCGCATCGTCTCGATCGACATCACCGAGGCGGTCAGGCTTCCCGGCGTGTTCGCCGTGCTCACTCACGAGGATGTGCCGGGCCTGAAGACCTACGGCCTCGAGCACAAGGACCAGCCGGTGCTCGCCATCGACCGGATCAGGTACCAGGGCGAGGCGGTCGCGCTCGTCGCCGCCGACCATCCGGAGACCGCGCGCCGCGCGGCCGCCAGGATCAAGGTCGAGTACGAGGAACTGCCCGCGGTCACCATCGGCCGCCACGCGCTGGACCCGGACGCGCCGAAGCTGCACCCGAACGGCAACCTGGTCAGGCACGTGCCGATCAGGGTCGGTGACCCGGACGCCACCGCCGAGGTCGTCGTCACCGGCGAATACCAGGTCGGCATGCAGGACCAGGCGTTCCTCGGCCCCGAATCGGGTCTGGCGGTGCCGGCCGAGGACGGCGGCGTCGACCTGTTCGTCGCCACCCAGTGGCTGCACGTGGACCGCGATCAGGTGGCGGACTGCCTCGGCTTGCCGCGGGAGAAGGTGCGGATCACGCTGTCCGGGGTGGGCGGAGCGTTCGGTGCGCGCGAGGACCTGTCCACGCAGGTGCACGCCTGCATGCTCGCCCTGCACACCGGCAAGCCGGTCAAGATCGTCTACGGCCGGGAGGAGTCCTTCTTCGGGCACGTGCACCGTCATCCCGCCTCGCTCCGCTACGAGCACGGCGCGACCAGGGACGGCAAGCTCGTCTACGTCAAGGCCGACATCGTGCTGGACGGCGGCGCGTACGCGTCCAGCTCCCCCGCCGTGGCCGCCAACGCCGCGACCCTGGGCATAGGACCGTACGAAGTACCGAATGTTGTTGTGGACTGCTACGCGGTTTACAGCAACAACCCGCCGTGCGGTGCGATGCGCGGGTTCGGCGCGGTACAGGCGTGCTTTGCCTACGAATCGCAGATGGACAAGCTGGCGCGGACGCTGGGCATGGATCCGGTCGAGCTGCGGCAGAACAACGCGCTCAGCGAGGGGTCACGGGTGATCACCGGCCAGGTCGTGGACTCGGCCGCGCCGGTCGCCGAACTGCTCCGCCTGGTCAAGGAGAGACCGCTCCCGCCGGCCAGATCACCGGGCCCGGACCACGACCTGCGGTCGCTGCCTGGTGGCGTGTCCAATACCACGCACGGCGAGGGTGTCGTCCGTGGCATCGGGTACGCGGTCGGCATCAAGAACATCTGCTTCTCCGAAGGGTTCGACGACTACTCGACCGCGCGGGTGCGGCTGGAACTGGTCGGCGGCGAGCCGGTGGCGCAGGTACACACGGCCGCGGCCGAGGTCGGCCAGGGCATGGTCACCGTACTCGGCCAGATCGTGCGCACCGAACTCGGCGTCCAGCAGGTCGTGATCTTGCCCGCCGACACCAGCATCGGCAGTGCCGGGTCCTCGTCAGCGTCGCGCCAGACGTACATGACCGGCGGCGCGGTGCGGGCGGCCTGCGAGGCCGTCCGCGCGCAGCTGGGCGACGCCGAGCTGAAGGAGCCGGTGGAGGCCACCGTCAGGTGGCACCACCGCCCCACCTGCACGCTGGACCCGGAGACCGGGCAGGGCAACGCACACGTACAGTTCGCGTTCGCCGCGCACCGTGCCATCGTCGACGTGGACACCGAACTCGGCCTGGTCAAGGTCGTCGAGATCGCCACCGCGCAGGACGTCGGCAAGGCAATGAACCCGCAGGCGGTCGAGGGACAGATCCACGGCGGCATCGCGCAGGGCCTGGGCCTGGCGGTGATGGAGGAGATCCAGGTGCGCGACGGCATGGTCAAGAACCCGTCGTTCACCGACTACCTGATCCCGACCATCCTGGACATGCCCCCGGTGAAGCTGGACGTGCTCGAACTCGCCGACCCGCACGCTCCGTACGGGCTGCGCGGCATCGGCGAGCCGCCCACGATCTCGTCCACCCCCGCCGTGGTCGCGGCGATCCGCGCGGCCACCGGCATGGACCTCACCCGCGTCCCGGTCCGCCCAGAACACATCACGAGGACTGCCTGATGCCCTACATGTTCCTGAACGGCGGCGGGATGGCCGGCGGCGAACTGCACCACCTGCTGCGCGGCGCCCCGCTGGTTGACGGCGAGGCGCGGACCGCGCCCCGGTACCGGCTGCACTCGGTGGGCGACCGTTACCCCGCGCTGGAACCCGTGGGCGACGGCGGGGCGGTGATCACCGGCGAGGTCTACGACCTGCCGCTCGAGGTTCTGCGTGACTGGCTGCTGCCCGCGGAACCGGCGGAACTCGAACTCGGCGTGATCGAACTGGCCGACGGCACGCCGTCACTCGGCATGGTGCTCCGCCGGCCGTGCCCGCCGCTGGACGAACTGACCGACATCAGCGAGCACGGCGGCTGGCGGTTCTACCGGGACCAGCAGAGCCGGAACCGGTAGGTCCGGCCCGCTAGGACCGCGGCACGATCGGGGCCGGCGCGCCGCCGGTGGACAGGAACGTCATGCCCTGCGGCTGCAGGTTCGCGCCGGTCAGGTTCACTTTGCTGATCTGCCCGTTGACCAGGTTGAGCAGCCCGAGGTAGTTGGCCGCGCAACCGCCGCCCGCGTTGTTCGCGGCGCACGGCGTCGCCGCGACGAACGCCGAGTCCGGCCAGAACGTCGCGCTGTCAACGGAGTCCACCGTGTCCGAGGCCGGGTCGGTCGCGTACACCGCGCCCTTCGCCGAGGTGGGGAACACGGTGTCGTCGACGGACTGGGACAGTTTCAGCTCCCACAGCGAACCCGGGTTCGAGGAGTAGATCTGCACCTTGTCACCCTGGCTGGTGAGCAGGAAATCCCCACCCCAGCGCGGCACTCCCGACGGGACCACCTCGTTCGAGTCCGGGTCGGTCAGCGCCAGCTTCACGCCGGTACCGAGCCCGCCGGGGTTGTTCGCGATCTTGGCCGAAGCCTCGTCGTAGTAGTACGCCTTGACGGTCGCGGCCTTGCTGGCCTGGTTCAGCGTGACCGAGTACACCGCCGGGTAGCCCGCATGCGGTGCGGCCGCGCCGCTGGTACCCGGGGCGGACGCGCTGACCAGCATCGTCCCCTTGTAGAAGGAGACCGCGTCGGTGCCGCCCTTGTGCGGCAGCGCCTTGTTGTAGGTGTAGTGGGTGAGCTGCCCGCCCGGCGTGATGCCGTACAGGCTGGAGTTCGCGTCCTCGTTGACCGTGGCGATGATCTCGCCGGTCGACGGGTTAGCGGTCAGCCCGTCGCACTTGCCGGCGACGTCCCACTGCGCCACCACCGTGCCGCCCGGCTTGAACTCAACGACCGTGCTGTCCTTGTTGCCCGACGAACTGGCCTGCCCTTGCGGGCCGACGCCGTTCTGGAACGCCGCGTACAGAGTGCCGTTGTACTGGGTGATGTCGTCGGGGCTGGTCAGCGCTTCCTTCTTGCCGGTCTCGCTGTTCACGTGTCTGAGGTTCGCGCCGTGCAGCACCTGCTTCACCGCGTAGGTGGGATAACTCGCCGGCAGCGAGGCGTGGGCCGTCGCCGCGAACGTTCCCGCACCGGCCAGTCCCACCGCCGCAGCACCCGCGACCGTTAGTACCTTCGCCTTGCGCGTCAGCATGTGCTTCTCCGCCCCTATGCACGTATATGACGCGACAATTTGTATCAGACTCGCGGCGGCCAACCCTGATAACAAGTTGAACACCAGATGAGAAACTTGTCAGTCATGAAGTTCGTGTCAACCCCCATGCTCGCCGGGGGTCTAGCGGGCAGCCGGAACCGCGAGCTGGAACGGAAAACGACGCAGGCCCGCGAATTCAAGCCGGGATTCCGGATTGACCTGCATCATAAGGATATGGGCATCACGATTTCCGCCGCGCGAGACGCCGGAGTGTCACTGCCAACGGAGGTACTCAATGAGCAGTCCTGACCTGGTCCTGCGTTCGCGGCGCGCGGTCCTGCCCGGCGGGACACGGCCCGCCGCGGTGGTCGTCACCGGCTCGGTCATCACGGCCATCGAGGACTACGACGCGCGGATCGACGCCGCCGGCTCGGCGGACCTGGGTGACCTCGCGCTGCTACCCGGCCTGGTGGACACCCACGTGCACGTGAACGAGCCGGGGCGGACCGAGTGGGAAGGTTTCGCGACCGCCACCCGAGCCGCCGCGGCCGGCGGGGTCACCACGATCTGCGACATGCCGCTGAACTCGCTCCCGCCCACGGTGTCCGTGGCGGCGCTGCGGGAAAAGCGCGCGGCCGCGACCGGGCAGTGTTTCGTCGACGTCGCGTTCTGGGGCGGGGCGATTCCCGGAAACTCCGGCGAACTGGCGGCCATGCACGAGGAGGGCGTGGTCGGCTTCAAGTGCTTCCTGCTCGACTCCGGCGTGCCCGAGTTCCCGCCGCTTGACGAGGCCGGGCTGCGTTCCGCGCTGGCGGTGATCGCCGGACTCGACGCCCAGCTGGTCGTGCACGCGGAGGACGGCGCGGAAATCTCCACCGTGTCCGGCGACGACTACGCCACGTTCGTCGCGTCCCGCCCGCCCAAGGCCGAACGCCGTGCGATCGAGAAGGTGATCCGCGCCGCCGCGGCCACCGGCGGGCGGGCGCACATCGTGCACTTGTCCGCCGCCGAGTGCGCGGCGATGATCGCCGGCGCGAAGGCGGCCGGTATCGCCCTGTCCGCGGAGACCTGCCCGCACTACCTGTTCTTCGCCGCCGAGCAAGTGCCAGCGGGCGGCACCGAGTACAAGTGCTGCCCGCCGATCAGGGACGCGATCAACCGCGAGGCGCTGTGGCGCGGCCTGGAGGCAGGCGTCATCGACTGCGTGGTGTCCGATCACTCACCGTGCCCGGCCGCGATGAAGGCATCGGGCGATTTCGGCGAGGCATGGGGAGGCATCGCCTCCCTGGAGCTCAGCCTGCCCGCCGTGTGGACGGTCGCCCGAAAGCGCGGCAGGTCCCTGGACGACATCGCCCGCTGGATGAGCTCAGGGCCTGCCGCTTTGGCGGGCCTGCACGGAAAGGGCGCGATCGAGCCCGGCCGCGACGCCGACCTGGTGGCCTTCGACCCGGACGAGACGTTCATCGTGGACCAGTCCCGGTTGCGGCAGCGGCATCCGGTGACCCCGTATCACGGGCAGAAACTCACCGGAAGCGTGCGGCGGGTGTGGTTGCGGGGTATATCGATCTCTGATGAGACCGCGCCGGCCGGCCGGCTGCTGGTCAGAGGGGATACTGACCGTGGATGACCTGGCCCTGCCCGACCTGCTGGCGTTGCGCGGGTCCGTGGTGGCGGCCAGCGACGAGTTCTTCGCCGAGAAGGAGAACCTGATCAAGCCGGCCGCGCCGGTGTTCACGCCGCATTCGTTCGGACCCAAGGGCCAGATCTACGACGGCTGGGAGACCAGGCGTCAGCGCGGCCCAGGCGGCTCGCTGCCCGACCCTGACGTGCACGACTGGGTGATCGCCAGGCTCGGCGTAGCAGGAGTGGTGACCGCTGTCGTGGTGGACACCGCGTTCTTCACCGGCAATTACCCCCAGGCCTGTTCCGTGCAGGCGTGTTCGGCGCCCGGCTACCCGTCCCCCGGCGAACTGGCCGGGTGGACCGAGATCGTGCCGCGCAGCCCGCTGACCGGCGACAACCAGCACGTATTCAGCGTGTCCGCCGGGCGCAGGTTCACCCACGTACGGCTGAACATCTACCCCGACGGCGGGGTCGCCAGGCTCCGCGTGCACGGTGCGGTGGTGCCCGCGCCCGGCATGCTTGACGGCCTCACCTTCGACCTGGCCGCGCTGGAGAACGGCGGCGACATCGCCGCGTGCAGCGACGAGTTCTACTCGGTGCCGCGCAACGTCATCTCCCCCGGCCTGTCCCGGGTGATGGGCGAAGGCTGGGAGACCCGCAGGCGGCGGGTTCCCGGCCACGAGTGGCTGGTTGTCCGGCTGGCCGGGCAGGGCGTGATCCGGGTGGCCGAGATCGACACCTCCGG
>DASXDG010000265.1:0-2210 GCA_036490795.1 Streptosporangiaceae bacterium | reverse complement strand
CAACCGGGCCTTCGCGCGGTTCAAGGACAGCCTCTACTTCCTCTGGAAGAAATACGGCATCCCGGCACCGGCGGTCTTCCCGGCCGAGACCTACGAGGGCATCCACGCGACCGGCCACTTCTACGCCGGCGACCCGGCGGGAGCTCGCGAATGGGTCGCCCGCCACCGCGACATCGGCGGGATCAGCTACATGGCGCTGGAAACGTGCTTCGGCGACATGACCAAGGAAGAAGCGCTGCAGTCAGCGGAACTCCTGGCCACCGAGGTCATGCCGCACTTCGCCTGACACCGCGCCCCGGTGGCTCGATCCAGCACGGCGGCTGTAGCGCATAGTGCTACAATGTACTACATGAGTCATCCGCTGAGCGTCCGCCTGAACGATGCCACGATCGCTCGTCTCGGCAAGCACGCACAGCGCGTGCACCTGGCCCCGCGCACCCTGGCGCAGCGGTATGTAGAAGAGGGCCTGCGGATGGATGAGCACCCGCTCATCCGATTCGCCGACGGGCCAGCAGGCCGACGAGCCAGGCTCGTGGGAACAGGCAAGGACGTCTGGGAGATCGTCGCGGCCGTACGCGACAACGATGGCGACGCCGCCGAGACGGCACGCTATCTCGAGATCCCGCTCGGCCTCGTCCAGGCCGCCATCAGTTACTACGGCGCCTACCGAGAGGAAATCGATCAGTGGATCGAGGCCAATGAGCAGCAGGCAGCCGAAGCCTACGCGGCCTGGTCCGCCGGGCAGGATGCCGTCAGGCCGTGAGGCTGCTGCTGGATGAGATGCTGTCCCCCGCTATCGCGCGCGAGCTCCGCGAACGGGGACACGACGTCCTGGCTATAGCAGACCATCCCGGCTGGGTCGCACTCTCAGATCCCGAGGTGATGGCGCTCGCCCGGACCGAACGCCGCGCCGTAGTCACCAATAACCTGCGCGACTACCGGCCGCTCCACGCCGAGGCGATCACCCCAGGCGGGCCGGGACACTTCGGGATGATCTTCATGCCAGGCACCTACCGGCGCACCAAGCCAGACACCGGACGGATCATCGCCGCCCTCGAGGCCAGGCTCACTGAATATCCCGGCGATGAAGATCTCGCGAACGGCGAGTGCTGGCTGTAACAGCACGTACGCCGTTTCGAGCGCCGCCCGTCAGAGGAGGGACCCGGCCCGGGGCCTGTCGCACGGTGTCCATCGCCTGGGCGATGAGGTCGTCCGATGCGCTTTGCGCGCCGGAATCACTAGCCAGGCCGCCGAGGATGTTGCGGGCGAACAGGCGGGCAATATCCTCCACGGACTGCGAGCCGTCCGGCCGGTACCAGGTCCAGGCGTAGTTGCACATGCCGAACACCTGCAGCGCCGACATCTTCGGGTCGGCGGTGGCGAACGCTCCCCCGGCGGCGCCGTCACGGATGATCTCGCTGACGATCGCCATGTAGCGCGCCCGCTGCTCGCGGACGTAGCCGGTGAGGTCGCCGTCGAAGTAGCGGACCAGTTCACGCAGGCAGGCCAGGCTGGCGGCGCGGTCGTCGCGGTGCGCGGCGAGCAGGGCGTAGATCATCGCGACGAGCCGGCTAACCGGATCCTCGAGCTGGGCCAGCACGAAGTCCGCCTCGGCGAAGCGGCGGGTGAAGTAAGCGACGTGCAGCTCTCTGAGCAGGGTTTCCTTGCTGCCGAAGTGGTGGACGATGGTGCCCTTGCTCAGGTCGAGCTCGGCGGCGATGTCGGCCAGGCTGGTATCGGCGTACCCGCGGTCGGCGACGTGCTCGGCGAAGACGCGCAGGATGGCGTCGCGCGAACTGGCCCGCGGACTACGTGCTGGCATCAGGCCACTCTAGCAGCTTGCTGACCGTACGTGCGGTCAGTTATAGTCACGAGATGAGCCATGCGGAGTCGCACCGGGCGCTGGTGGCGGACCTGAACGAGAAGCTGGCCGCGGTGCGGCTGGGCGGGCCCGAGCGGTCCCGGGCGCGGCACGTGGCGCGGGGCAAGCTGCTGCCGCGGGACCGGGTGGACTCGCTGGTGGATCCGTCCTCGCCGTTCCTGGAGCTGTCGCCGCTGGCGGCGCACGGCCTGTACGGCGGCGACGCCCCCGGCGCCGGGATGATCACCGGCGTCGGCCGGATCCGCGGCCGCGAGTGCGTGATCGTCGCCAACGACGCGACGGTCAAGGGCGGCACCTACTACCCGATGACGGTCAAGAAGCACCTGCG
>DASXDG010000264.1:0-23422 GCA_036490795.1 Streptosporangiaceae bacterium | reverse complement strand
GGGATGGCTGGGATGGCGGCACCGGGTCCGGGGAGCACATCGACGTCGCTGGCCCGCATCGGCTGGTGGCAGTGGGCACAGGTCAGGTCGACCTCGCTGATCCGGCCGCAGGCGTGGTGGCGGTACAGGACCGGGGGGCCTGCCTGGCCGGCCGTCCAGTGGTCGCCCCAGCGGGCTATCACCAGCAGGATGTCGCATAGCTCCATGCCCTTGGCGGTGAGAACGTACTCGTGCCGGGGCGGGGTGGCCGAGTACTCCCGCCGCTCCAGGATGGCGTTGCTGGCCAGCCACTTCAGCCGCTCGGCGAGCACCTTCCTGGAGATGCCGAGGTCGGCCTGGATCTGGTCGAAGCGGGTGATGCCGACCCATATGTCCCGCAAGATCAGCGGCGACCACGGCTCCCCGATCACGTCGAGGGTGCGGGCGATAGAGCAGGCCATCTGGCCGAACTGCGTGCGTTGCATGAACCAATGTTAACCGAATGGGTTCCCTAAGGGAACTATCTACTGCTATGGTCGGCATCGCAAGGTTCCCTAAGGGAACTCAAGGGGAGGCGATGACCTTCCAGGCAGATGAAGGGGCGATCATGACAAGCACCAGCACCGCCAACGGAAACGCGAAGCTCCGGCAGGGCGATCTGCGCCTCCTGCAGACAGACCTGGCCCAGCAGTTGCTTCACTCGACGATCCCCGCCCGGATGGCGTTCGTGTGGACCGATGGCACGCCGCGGATCACTCCCACCTGGTTCCACTGGACCGGCGAGGAGATCGTGATGGTGACCTATGTCGCCGGGCCGGACATCGGCATCCGGCATCCGGCCGCCCGGATCGCCGCCCTGCGCGCCAACCCGCGCGTCGCGCTGACCATCGACACGGAGTCCGCCCCGCCGCAGTCCCTGACCATCCGGGGCACGGCGGAAATCACCGAGGTCGAGGGCATCGCCCCGGAGTACGCCGCCGCCGCCCGCCGGTACCTGGGCGAGGAGGTGGCCGGCTCGATGATGGCCGCGATGGACCAGCCGGGCACGGTGCAGGCGCGGATCTCGGTACGGCCGGACTGGGTTGGCATGCTGGATTTCGTGACCCGCCTGCCCAGCGTGCAGGGCGGTGTATGACGGCGACCGCCGATGGCAGCGACTACAGGCCGAAGCCCGCGGCGGCGGAGCGGATCTGCCCGGCTAGCTCTCGCTCCCGCGCCGCGGCTGACGCCGCGCCGGCCGTGTTGCCCGCCGCCGCGAGCAGCACTGCGCGCTTGGACCAGGCATAGGTACTGCACTCCCGGACCGCGAGCCGCTCGCTCACCAGAGCATTCGCCAGATCGGTGCGTCCTGCCCGGATCGCGGCTTCCAGCAGCGTCCGCTCGACGGCATCGCGCTGGGCGTGGCTCCCGCCGAACTCATGGATCCTCGTCCGGATCGGCAGCAGCAGCGACAGCACCTGCTCGTATTCGCCGCTGGCGAAGTGCACCAGGCTGCGGCATACCGGCAGCCCGGCAACTGACGTCATCACCGACCCGGTGTCTGACTGGTCGCGTTCGCGGACCACGCGTTCGAGCGCCGCGACCACCTCGCGGGCACGGTTCAGTTCACCGGTCCCGATGAATGCCATGATCGCGTGCATGTCGTTGAACGGGTAGAAGCCGGGTGCCAGCAACCGCGCCCAGGCCTGCGCCAGCGGCCGCCAGCGGTCTCCTGCTGAGACCCCCTCCAGTTGCAGCCGCCACAGCAGCGCGCTCGCGTCCAGCAGTTCGAGCGCGACATCGTCGGATCCCGTGTGGTGCAGGAACGTGTCGTAGACGGCGAGGGCCCCGGCAACGTCGTCGGCCTGGAGCAGGTAGAGCGCGAAGTGCCACGCGTTGTGGACGTTGAGGAAGTTGCCCTGTGTCCAGTTGTGCCGGCGCTCTCGCATGAACCGGACGCCGTCGGGAATCTGGCCCCGCATCTCGAAGGTGTGCGCGACGGCGTGAATGCCCCAGACATCGTCCGGATTGATCTCGACGGCGCGCTGGCCAGCCTCGGCTGAGCGGTCGTACTGGTTGCACTCTTCCAGCCCGAATGCGAACATGCCGTGGACGAAACCGGACTGCTGGTCCGCGCCGTCCCAGGCGTTGAGCGCGCGGCCGACCCGGTCCCGCAGCGTCACCGCGTCGCCTCGGAAGAAGTCGATCTGGTGACCGACGGCGAGTGCCAGCAGATCTCTCGGGTACTGAATCGAGATATCGCCAAGGAGCGCGCCCGCCGCGGCCATGTCACCGCCGGCCCAGCGTCGCGCCGCGGCAAGATGAGTGCGCTCGCGGGGAAGCAGCTTGCGTTCGTCGCCGTCGTCGTCCGCGAACGGGCCCAGTGCTTCCCGCGCTGCCGCGACGGCGCGCGCCTCGGTGGACATCAGTCCCAGGTAGGCGCCGAACACCCGGCCCATGACGCAGCCCGGGTCGGCCGCGACGGCCGCGGCGACCGCGTCCATCACTTCCGGCTGGAAGCGGATCAGGTGATCGACGGCCCGGTCGTAAGCCGCGATCGCTTCACCAGAGCCGGTAAGGACAAGGCCCTGCCTGTCTGCGCCCATGCCGGAACCTCCCTATAAAACACATCCAATTTAGAGTATTCGCTGGTCAGTCACCAGTCCTGGTGTCTGGGCGTCACGACGTGCCTAGCGGCCGGTGGTCCCGTCGAGCAGTTCGCGGATCATGTCGGCGTGACCGTTGTGCCTCGCGTACTCGCCGATCATGTGCGCGTACAGCCAGCGCAGGTCGGCCGTGACGTGCTCATCGCCGAACCTCTCGTCAAGCTGGCGGCCCTGCACGGCCGCCCGGGCCAGCGCGACTTCGGCCCGGTAGGTGGCGAAGTCCGTCTGCGCGGCAGCGGGATCGGCCAGCGCGAACTCGGCCCCTTCCCGATGGTCGGGCGACTCGTACAGGCCGTCGACGTCCTCGCGGGCAAACCGGATCCGGAACCAGATGCGCTCGTTGGCAGCCATGTGCCTGACCAGGCCGAGAAGCGAGAGCTCAGAGGATGACACCGGCCGCTCGGCAAGCTGGTCCCCGGTCAGGCCGGCGCACTTGTGCAGCAACGTCGCCCGGTGAAAATCCAGCCAGCTGTCCAGCCTGGCTCGTTCATCCGCGAGATAAGGCGGGTCCGGCCGCTCCGCCGCCGGCGCGATCCAGGTCGATGCGGCCGGGACGGCCTTGCGCATCACGCAGTTGTTCTTGCCCTTGGGCCGGTCGTAGCTGAAGCCCGCCTTCTCGTACATGCCGCGGGTGCCATTGTAGAGGAAGGTGGCCGAGAACTTCTTCCCCGCCGTGTCGTGCGGGTAGCCCTCCACGACCCCGCCGCCCGCCTCGGCGATCAGGTCCACCGCCCCGTCGAGCGCGGCCCTGGCGACGCCCTCGCGCCGGTAATTGCGATCCACGAAAATACAGGTGACACGGTAGTCGGGCGGGGAGACGAGGTTTGCCTCGTACTCCTTCCTGTGGTGGATGCCGGGAAGTTCTTCCGGCGTCCCGAACTGGCACCAGGCAACCACGACGTCGCCGTCGAATACCAGCGCGGCGTGCGCCTTGCCTTCCCGGACCAGGCGCTCCTTGCAGGCCCGCCCGCTCTCGGCGCTGTCGCCTGTCTCCGAGCGCGGGTGGAACCATGTGCACCAGCAACCGGATCCGAAGCCTGCCCCATGGTGCTTGTCCAGCATCTGGGCGTAAGCATCCCACGTATCCGCACCGAGCGGTCTGATCGTGTACTGGCCCGAAGCGCTCATGCCGGACACGGTACCGGTGATACCGGACGATCTACGTCCGGATTGATCACATCCGCGCCCCCGCCCATTTCGGCAGCATGGGGGATTCCGTCCCGTGATCTGCGGGAACGCCAAGGGGCGTGTCATGATCAGCGAGAAAGGGGGCACGCCCGTGCGGTACCTGATCGTTGCCGAGGCCTACCGTGACCTGGAGCAGGTCAGCAGCAGGCTGGCGCTGACGGAGCGGCTGGCCGTGCTGCTGGCGCAGACCCCGGACGAGCTCGTGCCGACCGTCTGTTACCTGTGCCAGGGGCTGATCGCGCCGGAGTTCGCGGGGGTGGACCTCGGCCTCGCTGAGAAGCTCGCCGTCCGCGCGGTCGGCACGGCGGTCGACGAGGACGCCGCGCGGGTGGCCGCGCTGGTGCGGGAGACCGGCGATCTCGGCCAGGCCGCGGAGCAGTTGCTGGACCTTCACCTCGCCGGGACCGGCGGCCGGGCGGCCAGCCTTGAGGTCACCGGCGTGGTGCGCGCCCTCCGCGAGATCGCCGCCGCCGAAGGGACTGGCTCGCAGGGCCGCAAGCTGGAATTGCTGGGCGGGCTACTCACCAGAGCCACCCCGCTGGAGGCCCGCTACCTGCTGCGGCTGGTGACGAAGAACCTCCGGCTGGGCATCGGCACGCCCACCATCTTGGACGCGCTCGCCCAGGTGTACGCGGGTGGCAAGGCGGACCGGAAGGTGCTCGAGCGCGGTTACAACATCTGCTGTGATCTCGGCAAGGTGGCGGCCACCTTGGTGAGCGGCGGCCTGACCGCGGTGGAGCAGCTGCGCGTCCAGCCAGGAAATCCGGTACGGGTCATGCTGGCCCAGCGGCTGGCCGACGCCGGGGAGATCCTGGCCCGGCTGGGCGGGCAGTGCGCGGCCGAGTACAAGTACGACGGCGTCCGGGTCCAGGCGCACCGCACCGCCGACGGGAGGGTCGAGCTGTTCACCCGACGGCTCGAGGAGATATCCGGCCAGTTCCCCGACGTCGTCGAGCTGCTGGCGGGGCTCGGGCCGGCCGAGGCGATCCTGGAGGGGGAGGTCGTCGCGTACGACGCGGCCGCGGGCGAGCTGCGCCCGTTCGGCGAGGTCATGCTGCGGCGCCGTAAGCACGGCATCGACCAGGCCGTCAAGGACGTGCCGGTAGGCCTGTTCTGCTTCGAGCTGCTGTACGCCGATGGCCAGGATCTGACCATGCTCGCGTACCCGCGGCGGCGGGCCGCGCTGGAGGCGGCCGTCACCCTCTCACCCCGGCTGCGGCTCACCACCGCCGCCGAGGTCAGCGACCCGGCCGCGCTGGACGCGATGTTCGCCCAGGCGGTCACCGACGGGTGCGAGGGCCTGGTGTGCAAGTCGACCGGGCCGGATTCCGGTTACAAAGCCGGAGCGCGCGGCTGGCAGTGGATCAAGCTCAAGCGGGACTACCGGACCGAGCTGTCCGACACCGTCGACCTGGCCGTCGTCGGCGCGTTCGCCGGGCGCGGCCGGCGCGTAGGCGTCTACGGCGCGGTGCTCCTGGCCGCCTACGACGCGGACGCGGACATGTTCCGCGCCGTGACCAAGTGCGGCGCCGGGTTCTCCGACGCCGACCTGGCCGCGCTGCCCACCCGGCTGGCGCCGCTGCTGAGCGAGCACAAACCCGCCCGGGTCGACGCACGCCAGGAGCCGGACGTCTGGTTCGAGCCGGGCCTGGTGATCGAAGTGCTCAGTGCCGAGCTGACCCCGTCGCCGAACTACACCGCCGCCTGGGGTCAGGTAGCTGACGACGCCGGACTGGCCATGCGCTTCCCCCGGTTCACCGGGCGCTGGCGCGACGACAAGGCCGCCGAGGACGCCACCACCACGCGGGAGCTGGTCGAGCTGTTCCTCGGCGCCCGTCGCACCAGCGCCGGCTAGCACCTGCCGGCTAGCACCTGCCGGTTAGCCGAAGGTGAAGTCGTAGGCCTGGATCCCCGGTGAGGCTTGGAGCAGCAGCTTTCCGCTCGTGGGCGAGTCCGTCTGGTAGAGGGTGTACAGGCGGGGAATCCCGCCGACATGGATGGTCTGTATGTGGTGGCCGTTGACGGAGACATTGAGTGTCCCGGTGCCGCCGAGCACCAGGTAGATGTCCTGGGCGAGGAATCCCAGTTCCAGTTCTGCTCCCCTGCCAGCGGTGGCTTCCTGCGAATGGTCGGTCCAGATCCCGGCCAGCCCGAACTGTCCGAGCGGGAGTGAGGCCGGGAAGTGATAGAGCGATGGCGCATCGCGGGTGACAGTCGTGTCGAGGTACTGGAGCCGCTCGTAGCCAATGTAGGTTTCCGGGCTCATCTCGGTGGTCGGCGTCTTGTCCGGTATGCCGGCCGGGTTCGGCACTGACATGCTGGGATGGGCCGCCTGAAGGAGCTGGCGGATCAGCTTCCCCGTGGTTGTGTAGTCGCCCTCGCCGAAGTTGACGTGGCGGACGTCGCCGTTGGCGTCGATCAGGTAGTCAGCGGGCCAGTACTCGTTGTCGTAGGCGTTCCAGGTGGCGTAGTTGTCGTCGACGGCGACCGGATACTTCACTCCGAGCGACGTGGCCTGCGCCCGTACGTTGGAGACGACGTGCTCGAAGGCGAACTCAGGAGTGTGCACGCCCACGACCACGAAGCCGTCCTTGGCATATTGCCTGTACCAGGCCTCGACGTGGGGCAGCGTCCGCTGGCAGTTGATGCACGAGTAGGTCCAGAAGTCGACGAGGACCACCTTGCCGCGCAGCGAGGTGAGCGACAGCGGCTTGCCGCCTGGCGTGTTCAGCCAGGCGGTGATTCCGGTGAAGTTCGGGGCGGGACCGCAGTTCACCAGCTTGGTGGCGGTCGAACTGCAGTCGGTCAGCGTCGTGTGCGGAACGCCGGTGAGCGCGTTGAGCTGATTGCGGACCTTCGCCGAGCCCTGTAGTGCGGTGGTATAGCCGGGGATGTCGCGCTGGAGTCCCGACAGGACGTCAGACGCGATCACCACGGCCATGACGACGAGTACGACCCCGCCGACCTGGCGGATCCGCGGTGCTCGTTTGCGGATGGCGCCGATCCGGCTGGTGAGCTGGCCTCCCGCGAGAGCGACCGCGAACAGCGGCACCGCGGTGCCGACCGCGAACGCCGCGGTGAGAATGACCGCGGTGAACCCTATCCTGTGCGTCGCCCCGACCACCGCTATCGCGGCGAGCACCGGCCCGGCACAGGGAACGTACACGACGCCGACGGCCAGGCCGAGCACGAAGCCGCCTGCCCTGCCGTTCGGCTGGCGAGTACCCACCCGCGCGAACGGTCGCTCGAGCAGCGTTCCCAGCGGCGGGATGAGGTAGCCGAGCCCGACCACGACCAGCAGCGCGATGCCCGCGTCGCGCAACGCGTCTTGCGGCAGGTGCAGCAGCGAGAGGATCGCGGATCCCGCCAGGACAATAATGCTGAAGCTCAAGATGAGGCCGCCGATCACCGCCGCCGACCGCGCCAGGCTGGCCCGCGGCACCGGCGCTGACGCTTCGGCGTCCGGCGGCGGGCTGGCGCCGGCCACCAGCACGACCGGCAGGACCGGGAGGATGCAGGGCGAGATGCCGGCCAGGAACCCGGCCACGATGCCGACGATGATGAGCTCGGTCATGTCGCCGCCTCCCCGTCATTAAGCGTTTCCACGTCCCTTATTCGTCACCGACGTGGCCGCGTATTGGGCCAAGGCCGAAGAAGAACCACTGTTTGTTCTTCCATAGCTAAGAACAAACAGTGGTGCTTCCCTCAGGACGTGGTGGCCGGGGTGGCCAAGGAGATCTCGCCGCCACGGCCTCCGCCGTGCGCGACCTGACCGGTGCCGGTCCGCGCAGCTTCGACCAGTTCCTGGCCTGCCTGCCAGGCGGCCCGCTAAGTTGAGCGGTGATCATGGCGGCAGTCGGAGCAGTGCTTCCCTGCCTGCTGCTATTGCCAGCGGGTGGAGGGGATCGTGTCCAGCCTTCAGGAATCACTCCGCCAGACCCTGGCGTTCGAGGGCGTCCGTGCGGTGGCCGTGATCGATATCGCGACTGGCATGATCGTGCGATCGGCTGGCGACCAGGATTCCGATTTCCGTGTAGCTGCGGCCAGCATGGCAGGGGAGGCCAAGATGGCGCGTGCCGCGTTGGGGTCATCGTGAGCGGGCTTGGGAGCTCGACGAGATCTCCGTGGTGACAGCCAGCCGGCTGCACCTGTCCAGGGTCCTGGATTCCGCGCTCGGCGAGGGGCTGCTGCTGTTCGTTGACCTGGACCGGGAGCGGGCGGACATCGCGCTAGCGTAGCCGTGGGCGGCCCGGGTACCGCACACGAGCCGCTCAGCCGGGCGCTCACCGAACGCGCCGCGTCCGGGCTGCGCGGCGTGCTGGAAGTAATCGGTCAGCCCGGTGGTGCGATACACCTCGCCGGCGGCGCGGTGACCGCGATCCAGACACCGGGCGCGCCCAGCGCCGAGGTCATCTTGCTGCGTTCGGGTTTGCTGACGAAGGCCAACTGGGACGACGCGCTCACCGCCGCGCTCAGGGCGGGCGTGTGGGTCGGCGGCGAACTCGTGGCTCGCGACATCATCGGTGCGGGCGAACTTGAGGCGTCGCTTCGCACGTCCATCGCTGATGCCATGTTCGTGCTGGCAACGGGGCAGATAGAGGCGTGCCGGGCGGGCTGCCGCAGCGGGTGAAGGGCAGTCCCATCCCGGCGCACGGGCCGGGCGAGTCCGGGGGGACTCGCGCTCAGACGGGACTGCACCGGCTGCTGCGGCCGCGATCGGCCAGGAATTCGGATCCCGGTTCGACGGGATGATCATGAAGGGGAGGGGCGCTGGTGGCGGAGGAGACGTTGCTTGCTGAGATGCAGGCGCTGAGAGACAAGGTGACCGGGATAACCGGGACGGCGGTAGCCAGTCGTGATGGCCTGATCATCACCGAGGACACCGGCGGCGTCGATCCGGATAATCTGGCCGCGCTCGCGGCGACGTCGCTGGCGCTCGCCCAGCGCATCGCCAGCGAGGCGGGGCACGGCGCGCTGCGCGAGGCGGTGACCAGGAGCAGCGGCGGTTACGTCGCGATCTACGCCGTCGGCAGTACCGCGGTCCTCGTCCTGATCGGCGACGAGGGGCTGGACATCGCCCGGCTTCACCGGGAGTCCCGGACGGCCGTGGACAGCATCGAGGCGCTGCTGTCCTAACGTGACGCTGTCCTAACGTGACGCGGTACGTTCCGGCCCGGCGCCGCCACGATTAACGTGTGCAATTATCCCTTCGTGGAGGATTACCCCTCATTTTCGGGGGTCAGCCTTCCACGAAGGGGAAATCCTCCACGTTATCTGGATGCGCGGAGCCCGCGAGCGGGAATTAGGGCGGAAATTACGGGCTCGAATGCGACCGTAATGTCCGCACTGAAGCCGTAATTTCCGCCCTGAATAAGAGGGGGACTACTGGCCGATCGCCGTGGCGGCGGCGCTGAATACCGGGTAGAAACCGTCGGCCTGGCCGGTCGCGGTCGGGTGGTAGGACGAGCTGATGCTGAAGATGTCGACGGAGTTCAGCCAGCCCGCTCCGTCGCACAGTTCGTGGCCGGAGAACTGGCCGCGGACGTCGGCGAATGTGAAGCCGGAGTTGCCCGCGGCGGTCTGGATGACGTTATCGAGGTCGCTGATGCCGGTGTCGAGCGCCTGGTGGTCCCCCGAGCTCAGGCCTATGCAGACGGAAGCGTTGAGGTCGTAGAAGTCGGGATAGTCGAGGGCGACGACGTGCGCGTTCGGGGCATCGGCCTTGATGTCGGCGAAGAGCGTGTGCAGGCTACCGGGCAGCGTGGTGGTCGCGTACTGCTCGGCCTTGGCGACGGCGCTCTCGCACGAACTGGTGGAATCCAGGATGCAGGTCTCCATGATCGAGGAGAAGCCCACGTCGTTGCCGCCGATCGTGATGCTGACCAAGGTGGTCGACGAACTCAGTGCAGACAGCTGGCTGTCGATGACGTCGGCCGTGGTCGCGCCCGAGCAGGCTTCGAACGCGAACGACGCGGGGTCGTTGGCCGCGGCCCATAGCGAGGGATAGGCGTTCGGGCTCTGAGCGCAGGATCCGCTCGTATCACCCGCGCCCACTCCGGAAGAGTAGGAGTCGCCAAGGGCGACGTAATGAACCGATGATGCGGCTTCGGCTGGTGTACCTGTCACTGTGATTGCGGCAGCGAGCGCGGCGGTGATCGCGGCAACGCTGCTAGCGAGAATGCGGGATTGACGCATTGGTCACTCCAGTGTCGGATGGCTACAGCATGCGCGCGCAAATTCCTTATACCACCGCTATCGACGCGTTGGAAGATTAGCTATGCGCGGCAGACGCGCCGGACGAGGTCTTCCCAGTCCTGGACGAGGCGCTGCGCGACCCGCGGGCCGTCATCGAGAAGATCCGAAGACAGGTAGAGCAGCACCGGGCCGTCCAGGGCCGCCGTGAGCTGAGTGGCCAGCAGGTTCAGGTCCGGGCGCGCTCAATCAGTCGTAGCTCCTCAGCTGCAGCCAGGCGGTGATGCCGAGCATGACGATGGCCACCGCCTCGACGACCAGTACGACATAGGCCTCCGTGGAGATGAACGTGAGGCGGAACCCGAAGATGCCCACGCTGCGGGCGAGCACGAAGCCGACGATCGTGCCGGCCATCAGCACGGCGGCGCCCGCCGTCACCAGCAGATGCCGGGTCGCCAGCACCACCACGGCGGCGAGCAGGGTCAGCACGACCTGGACGAGGAACAGCACATCGAGCGTTTTGACGTGCCGGTAGGCGATGTCCCACAGGTGCAGGTGAATGAGTCCGGAGGCAACAAGCAAGCCGGCGTCGCACGCGTAGAGCAGCCACATCAGGCCGGTGCGTACGCCCGCGCTTTGCTGCCGAACATCTTTAATGGCGGTCATGGCCGCTCCGTTCTGATGGAAAAGAAGGGTTCAGCTAGCTGCCGGATCATCGTGCGGCCCAGGCGGGCGCGCGCGCCCGCCTGCTCGACCGGGATCGGCCGGCCCGCGAGCCCGGTGACAATGACTGCCCGGTCCGCGGTGCGGGCCGGGAAGACCGCACGCCGGGAGAGCACGTCCCAGATGGCGAAGACGGTGCCGAGGTTGATGTCCAGCCGTCCGGTCGCCGAGTGATGGATGCGGTGGTACGCCGGACTGATGAAGATCCGGCCAGCCCAGCCGTAGGTCCAGCGCACGTTCGCGTGGGGGAGCGCGCCCAGGCACGCATAGGCGGTCAGCACCTCGGCCGGCGTGCTGGCGTTGGAGGCAACGGCCAGGATCGGGACCGCGGAGAACAGGAAGCTGACATGGACGAGCGGATGAGCGCGGTAGGTGGTGAGGATGCTGAGTTCCTCCTGCGAGTGATGCACCGCGTGCAGGCGCCACAGGGAGCTGACGCGGTGGTTGGCGAAGTGCGCCAGCCAGTCGACGGCGTCGATGCCGAGCACCGCTAGCCCGATGAAGCACCAGCGAGGCACGCCGCGCACCGGTGGCAGGACCAGCCACGGCTCGAGCCGGGCGAGCAGGCCAGCGAAGCCCGAGCCGAGCAGCACGATTAGCGGGACCACAAGCAGCGCGTAAAACAGCAGGTAACACACGTCGAGCAGGTGGCCGCGGGCAAGCAGCGGCCTGCGCTGTGCCGGACGGATCTGCTCGACCAAGCAGATGATCAGAACAAAACAGAGCACAACCGGCCCGGCAAGCTGAAACCGGCCCGCGTTGACCGACCGGGCAACGCCGGACTGGTCCAGAGCGTTCCAGCCGCGCCAGGCCAGCCAGGTGGCCAGCCCGCCGATCACGATCGTCGGCAGGTAAAGTCCGCGACCGAGCCTCGCGGCTGCCCCGGCCCGCACCGCGATCGCGCGCCCGGGCCCGGCCGGGCGCGCGATCTTCGCGGTATCAGTAGCCGTAGCCACCGCCGCCGCCCGAGCTGGCGGACGAGCTGGCCGCCGGAGCTGCCGGGGCCGCGGGGGCCGCGGGAGCCTTAGCGCCTGAAGCGGCCATCTCATACCAAAGGCCGCCCGAGGCGTTGAGCCCGTCGCCCTTGGCCTGCCCGGGAGCGGTGTCCCCGGCGTAGGTGTAGAGCGGGTGCCCGTCGTACGTCGCCTGCGTCGAGCCGTCCGACCTGGTGATGGTGCTGAGCTTGCCGGTCACCCCCGAGCCGGCGGTGGCCGGGCCCTTGACCGGCGGCCAGTACGTCGCGCAGGAACCCGTGCACTTCGACATCGTCGAGGTATCCGGGGCAAACCAGTACAAGGTGAACCCCGCCGAGTTCGTCAGTACCGTCTTCCCGCCGATGGTTTTCGTCGACAGCGGGCCTGTGGCCGCGTCCGCGGCCGCACTGGACGGGGCAGAACTACTGCCCGCGCCCGCGCCGCTGCCCCCACCGCTGCCCGCAGCCGTGCTGCTGCCCGCGGCGGCCGGACTGCCGCTCGCCACCGTCGATCCTGATGAGCTTCCACACGCCGCCACGGCCAGCGCAATCGCGGCCAGTCCTGCGGCGCCCCATATCTTTCGCATTCGCGATCTCCTGACAGTGCGAAATAATCAACTACTGGGGATCACGTACCGTAAGGCCGATCCGTTCATGGAAACGTAAGATTTCTGCCTCAGCGTGACCGAGGCCATACTGGGGTTCGCGGCACCCGGGCTCCCTTGGCGCCCATCCCGGAACCCGTCGGGGCGTGAACGCCGCAAGAGCGCGTAACCTGCCGATATGGTTTCGTCGGCGGTTGCGGGACTGACCCGAAGCGACCCGCGCGGTCCGGGAATCAGCAGGGTACGGATGGCCCCCGGGTTCGGCTATCGTGACGCGGCGGGCGCGGAGGTCACCGACCCCGCGACGCTTGGCCGCATCCGGGCGCTCGCGCTGCCGCCCGCCTGGCGCGACGTCTGGATCAGCCCGGATCCGCTCGGCCACATCCAGGCCACCGGCGTGGACAGCGCAGGACGCACCCAGTACCGCTACCACCAGGTGTGGCGGGAGCAGCGCGACGCGCAGAAGTTCGACCACATGCTGCGGTTCGCCGGCGCGCTGCCCGCGCTGCGCGGCGCCACCGTGCATGACCTGGGCAGACGCCAGCTTGACCGGGACCGGGTGACGGCCGGCGCGGTGCGATTGACCTCGGCACGTCGCCTTGCGGCGGGGCGGCGCCGTGTTCGACTATGTCGCCAAGGAAGGCAAGCGCCGGGAGATCGCCATCACGGATCGTGCCGTATTGTCCACGCTGCGTGTGCTGGCCGCCAGCGACAACGGGCTCGACGCACTGTTCTGCTGGCAGAACGGCGATGGCTGGCATCGGCTGCACTCGCACGACGTGAGCGCCTGCATCGATCCGCGGTTGATCCTCCGGTACCAGTCCGACGGCGAACTGGCGGCCATCCCCGCCCTGGCGCCTGTGCTGCCGGCCGGCGCGGACGCTGAGGCCGCCGTCGCCTTGCTGCTCAGCGCGGGGTGTGGATGAGCTTCTTGTTGACGAACTCGTCGATCCCCAGCGGCCCGAGCTCGCGGCCGACGCCGGATCGCTTGGTGCCGCCGAACGGCAGTTCCGGCCCGCCGAGCTCGGCCGTGTTGATCCAGACCATCCCGACGTCTAGCCGGTCCGCGACCTCCGCGGCCAGTTCCTCGTCGCTGCTGAAGACGGCCCCGCCCAGCCCGAACGCGCTGCTGTTAGCCAGCTCTACCGCCTCGTCGGCGTTGGCGACCCGGTAGACCACGGCCGCCGGGCCGAACAGTTCCTCCCGGTAGGCGCGCATCTCGGGGGTGACGTCAGACAACACGGTCGGCTCCACGAAAGCGCCCGGCCCGTCGATGCGATGGCCACCGAGGTGCACTGTCGCGCCCTTACTGACCGCGTCGTCGATCTGCTCCATCAGGTTGCGCGCCGCCTGCTCGGAGGACAACGGCCCGTAGCTCGTCCCCGGATCGGTCGGGTCACCGGTCACGTAGCCGGACATCGCCGCGGTGAACTCGCGGATGAAGTCGTCGTAGACGGCATCGGCCACGATCATCCGCTTGGATGCGTTGCACGCTTGGCCGCCGTTCTCCATCCTGGCCGCCGCGGCGGTCTTGGCCACCTTCGGCAAGTCGGTGCCGTCCAGCACGATGAACGGATCCGAGCCGCCCAGCTCCAGCACGACCTTCTTCAGGTTCTGCCCGGCCACAGCGGCCACCGCCGACCCGGCCCGCTCGCTGCCGGTGACCGACACTCCGGCGATGCGCGGGTCGGCGATCATGCCGGCGACCTGCTCGTTGCTCGCGAAGATATTGATGTAGGCGTCCTCCGGCAGCCCGGCGTCACGGAATATCTGCTGCATGGCCAGGGCCGATTCCGGGCACTGCGGCGCGTGCTTGAGCACGATCGTGTTCCCGATCATCAGGTTCGGCGCCGCGAACCGGGCCACCTGGTAGTACGGGTAGTTCCACGGCATGATGCCCAGCAGCGCCCCGATCGAGGTCTTGCGCACCCAGGCCGTGCCAGGCACGTTCGAGGCCAGCGGCTCGTCCTTAAGCAGCGCCGCTCCGTTGTCCGCGTAGTACTGGTAGATGGCGGAGGCGAACCGCAGTTCGCCCTTGGCCGCCTTGGTGACCTTGCCCATCTCCCGGGTGATGATCGCGGCCAGTTCGTCAGAACGGTCCCGGTACAGCTGGGAGACCCGGCGCAGGATCTCGGCGCGCTCTTCCATGGAAGTCCGCCGCCACGAAGCGTAACCGCGTCCGGCTCTCGCCAGCACGTCGCTGACCTCGGCGTCTGTCGCCGTCGGGTACTCGGCTTCTACCTTGCCCGTGGCCGGGTTCACTACCTGGTACATCATCGAGATTCCCTCCATCGCAACAGCAGCTCATTCCCATTACACGCCAGACCAGCACACTCCGGGATCAGCGGCCCTCCCGAAGCGGCTGCCGGGATCAGGGCGGGCGCCGAAACAGGGGCGGCCGGTCAGTCCGGGTTGTCCCCCGGATCTGCTGCCAGCGCAGCGGATCGCGGGAACGCATGTGGGACAGCCCCGCCCTGATCCGAGCGCGCCACGGCGCTGTCCACTGCCGTCGTGCGCCGCCTGCCTGAGCCATCCGCGTTCGGCTTGATCAGTATCGAAGTCGCGGTCAGCCAGAGTGCGGAAAACAGGAGGCTGCCCGCGATATCGGTCGGATGATGCTCGCCTCTGTACATGCGGGCAAGAGCAATGAGGACAGGCATGGCGACCGCGGGGATGAGGAACAGCCAGCGCCACCAGCCGCGAGCATGGCCGATGACCAGGATCGCCAGGGCGACGTAGAGACAGGTGGTGGCGGCCATATGTCCCGACGGGTACGCCGAGGTGGGCAGGTGCTGGTCCAGGTGTGTGACATCTGGCCGGGGTCGTTTGACAACGGCAGCCGCGGCGAGGAAAGCGCCGAGTTCCCCGAACATCACGGTCGCGATGAAAATGACTGGCCGCCAGTGCCGGGTGATGGCGAGGAACACCACGCAGACAGCGAGGGAAACGATGAGGATGGCTTGGGTCGCCCCGAGGTTACTGAAGAACAGGCTCCACTGGTTCCAGGTGGCAGCGCGGTGGGCGGCGAACCAGTGCGGGATTGTCCGGTCACCTAGGACGTTGCCGTTCTCGTCCTTAGTAATCAGCTCGCCGGCACCGACGATGACGCCCAGGATCAAGACCCAGGCGATCATAACTCCGGCGGCGATTCGCCCGCGATGGCCAAGCGTTCCGTTGCCCTTGCCGGTCTCCTTCCGCGCGGGGACGAGATCGTTCCCCGCCTCGGGTTCCAGTCCTTCGCTCACCGGAGCGGTCACCGGCTTGCCCTCGGCGCGCCTGGTCAGCTCGAACGCGAATGCCGTGATTCCGAGCCAGGTGATCCCGAGCGCCCAGGCTCCCAGCACGTCGGAGAGGTAGTGCACGCCGAGCAGGAGCCTGCTGATCCCGATCAGCGCGACGAGCGCGACGATCACAGTGATGAAGGCCGTGCGCCACCGGCCACGGGCAGCGGGAAGGAAGACGAGCAGTATCGCGCCGTAGCAGACGATCGAGCCGAGTGAGTGCCCGCTGGGAAAGCTGTCCCCGGTGCCGTACGCGATCGGGTGCGCTACCACGGGCCGCAACCGGCCGACCAGCGATTTGAGCACCGGATTCAGGACCAGTGCGCCCGCTCCCGTGACGAGCAGGTAGGCGGTTAGCCGCCAGCGCCTGCGAATCGCGAGTACGACCGCCGCGGCCGCGATGACCGTCCAGAGCACGCCGTTGCTGCCCAGGTAGGTAATCGCCTTAATAATTTTGACGAGTGTGGCCTGGTTCGCGACCAGGCTGTTGAGATGGGCAGCGGCCCCGTGATCGGCGGACTCCAGCGGCGCCCATTGCAGCCGCACCAGGAGAAGCAGGATCGTGAAGACCATTGCCGCGGCCGTGACCGCGAATAGCGGCTTGAGGCTGCCGCGCTGGCGACCGAGAGCGTTCGTCAACATCTATGCCGGCTGCCCACCGTACGGCAATTCACACACGAGCCGTTTGGCGGCCTTTAATTCCGCTGGTACACAGATCGTGATGGAGCTGGGGCGGACCTTGATCCGCAATTCCCGTACGGCGGAGCGTGCGCCGCCGTCAAGCTCGTACGGGACCTTCCGGTCGAACCGTATCTTGAATTTCTTTCCGCGAGTGACATCGACGAACGGTGACTTCTCCGCGCGGCCGAGGGCTAGCCTGGCGAACGTCCTGCCCCACTCGGCCGGATTCTTCGCGGTGACCAGCCCGAGTTCAAGCAGACCGTCATCCGGTTGCGCCACGGGAAATGCCTCGACGCCGCCTAGTATCTTGCCGACGTTGCCCGCCAGCACGCAGGACACCCGGCCTTCGAAAAAGTGGCCGCCGTCGACCTTGATGGCCGCTTTCGCCCGGCGCGCGCTGAGATTGCTAACCCCTGCGGCGAGGTACGCGAGGCGGCCGAGTCGGTTCTTCTTGCCCCGGCCGGCGTCGGAGATCATCCGGGCATCGAATCCCGCGCCGGCCATCACCGTGAAGTGCTCGCCGTTCACCGATCCGGTGTCCAATCGCCGCCGGTCCCCGTACAGGCCGACGCGCACGGCCTCAGTGAGGTCATCGGGGATCCGCAGGTTCATCGCCAGCAGGTTCGCCGTGCCGGCTGGAAGGATCGCCATGGCTACGTTCGTTCCGGCCACCGCGTCGATGCAGCGCTGGACGGTACCGTCGCCACCCCAGACGAACAGCACGTCGGTGCCCTGCGCCACCGCGCGACGAGCGTATTCGGGCGCGAAACGGCTCTTGGTCACTTCATTCCAGATCGGATCGGTGACGCCTTCGGCCGCTAGCACCTTCCGGAGTTCCGGCAGGCCACCGCCGAAGCTCTTGCGCGAGTGCGCCACCACGGCGACGTCGGTCATGTCGGGCTCAGACCTTTCGCCAGCGGGCTTCGCACAGCCCGTAGCTGCCGAACACGGCTAGGCCGAGCGCGGCCAAGATCATCAGGACTTCGCCGAATGGCTGATTGCGCAGTGTGAGTAGCGCCTTATCGATGCCGCCTGAATCCGACGCGTTGTGGGTAATCGCCGCGATGGCCACGAGCACCCCGGCCAGGGCGAAAACCAGGCCACGGGAGATGGTCCCGATCGTCCCGAGCCATTTGACGACTCGACGTGTGCTGGCCGTCATCTGGGACGTCTGCAAGTACTTCATGAACTTGTGCTTGATGCCTTGGGCGGTCAGCGCCAGGCCGATGATGATGACGATCACGCCGGCGATGCCGACCAGCCAGCGACCATCGGTATGCCGCATTGCCGACGCCGTCACGTCCTGTTGCTGCCGGGACTGGCTGCTGTGGGTACCAGAGATGACGCGGAATGTCAGGTAGGCGAAACCGGCGTAGACCACCGCCCGGCCAAGCGACTGCAGGCGTGGGCCGGCGCCTCTTGGCTCAGCAACGACACCGAACGCGGCTTCGCTGAGCCGCCAGAGCGCATAGGCCGCGAAGCCGATGGCGAGCAGCCCGAGCGAAAGCAGACCGTAGGGCTTGCCCGCCAGCATTTGCAGAGCGCCTTGCTGGTCCGCCTCGCGTGAACTACGGCCGATGGCGACCAGCAACGCGACCCAGCCGATCAGAATGTAGATAACACCGCGTGCGGTGAGGCCTGCCCGCGCTATTACATGCGCTGCCGTGCTCCTGGATGCGCGCCTGGCCCTTCGGGTCACGCCTGTCATGGCTGCGGATTGCATACTCATCACTACCTTCACGGTGCCTGGTCAAACCCGGCGCCGAAATGACGTTGCCGCTACCAGCTACCCCAGCGGAGGCCGGGCGCGGGCAGAGAGGGGGGCTCCAGAAAGGCCGGAGGGCTGTCGAAGTCCAGCGCATCCAGTGGTGCGGTGGCCGCGGCATCCCGCTCGGTGAGCGCCGGCAGGTTCCACTTCTCCTCGACGAGCTTGAGCACAGAGGTATGGTCGAAGGTCTCCGAACTGACGTAATCGGGCCGTGCGTACGGTGACACGATCACGGCGGGAACCCGGAATCCGTACCGGTCATACGCGTGCGGTCCGCTGTCCAGATCCTCTTTGCTTCTGACCAGGCCGGGAAATGCCGGCCGCAAGAACGCTTCCAGCCTGGTCTGGCTCCCTACCGCGCTGCGACCCACCACGTCGTCGGGTGGAATCGCGGCGGGCGGCGGCACGTGGTCGTAGTATCCGCCGTGCTCGTCGTAAAGCCAGATCAGCAACGTGTGCGGCCAGCAGGCGCCGTTCAGGACCCTGTCGATGACCTCCGCGGCGAAGCTCTCGCCCTTCCTGACGTCCTGCGGGTTCTCCTCGGAATAGGTGTCGAAGTCCGGGTCCACGATGCTGAATGCCGGCAGCGTGCCGTTATCGGCATCGGCGAAGAACTGCTCCAGGCAGTGCACATGCTGCATATACCGGCCGATGCCGAGCGGGAAAACATCGGCCGTGAACTTGATGTCCTTCTTTGCCTGGGTCACGGCCGGGATGGCCCGGCCCAGGGACATCATGCGACGCCGCGCCATCTTCCGTCGGTGCCGGGCATAATGCCTCCACTTGCCCTGTTCACTGGCCACCGGATGATAGTTGGCCCACGAGATCCCGTACTCGGTAAGCAGGTCGAAGATGGTCCCGGCCGGGGGGTAGTCGAGCAGGTCGTACGGAGAGTCGTCGATAAGGCCGTGCGCTGTGCCCGCGATGAGAAAACGCCGGTTAGGGAAGGTCGGGCCGAGACATGAGCTGAACCAGTGGTCGGCCAGCGGGAAAGTCCTGGCCAGACCGTAGTAAAACGGCAGGTCGTCTTCGGACCAGTAGCCCATGCCCACGGCGGCTTTGTCGGCGTCTTCACCGGCGTCAGCCAGCGCGTTCTCCGCGCTCGTCACGAACCCGTCGCATTTGCCATCACCACATTGAAGGTCACTCGCATGCCAGCTCTGTGACGGCACCCCGGAGCGCTGGACTGCGGACGGCAGCCGGAACGCGCGGACGGCCTCGCCATCTGCACCGGTATTGGACACGTCGGGCCTGCCGTCGGAGTCCAGGGGGAAGTCTTCACCTCGGTTTCGCAGCATGCCGAGGTAGTTGTCGTAGGAGTGGTTCTCCATCATCAGCACAACGATGTGCCTGATCTGCGGCAGGAGATCAGTACCTGCGGGCAGAGCGGGCTGGGGGCGCGTTCCGGTGCGCGCGGCCGCTCGACCGCGCGACAGGCGCTTCATCTCCCGGTGTTCGAGGATGTGCCACATGCCTGAGCGGCTACCCCGCAAGACCGCCACCAAGCACCGGACTTGCCGCCGATCGATACCCCGGTAGGCGGTCGGCAGGGCGCTCCACGTAGCGTGGCCTCATGGCCACTACGACGCAGCAAGGCGGGGCCGCCGGCGATCCAGGCCCGACGGTTTTCATTCTTTTCGGGGCGACCGGAGACCTGGCCAAGCGCATGGTTCTCCCCGCGTTCTACCGGCTGGCGCACGAAGGGCTGCTGCCGCGGCAGTGGCGGCTGTTGGGGAATGGCCGCGGTGACGTGGCGCACGAGGACTTCCGCGGGCACTTCCACGACGCGCTGACCGAGTTCGACACCGCGCCGGACCCGAAGGAATGGGACGCCTTCGCCCAGCAGGTCTACTTCGCGGGCGGCGGCTTCAACACCGATGATCCGGGCAGTCTGCTCGACGTGATCGGCGAGGCCAGGAAGTCGCTGGGTGGCGACCCCCAGCTCGTCCATTACCTGGCCGTCCCGCCCGTGGCCTTCGCCGACCTGACGAAGGCACTGGGGCAGCATGGGCTCGCAGAGGGTGCCCGTGTGGTCTACGAGAAGCCGTTCGGCACCTCGGGCGACGACTTCCGCGAGCTCGACCAGGTTGTCCACTCGGTCCTGGATGAGCAGCAGGTGTACCGGATTGACCATTTCCTCGGCAAGGAAGCCACCCAGGACCTGCACCTGCTGCGGTTCGCCAACGAGCTGTTCGCTTCGACCTGGGACAGCGAACACATTGAGTCCGTGCAGATCGACGTGCCTGAGACGCTCGATATCAGCGACCGGGCGCAGTTCTACGACGCCACCGGCGCGGTGCTCGACATGCTGGTCACCCACCTCTTCCAGGTGGCCGCCGAAGTCGCCATGGAACCGCCCGCCAGCCTGGACGCACAGGACCTGCAAGGCGCCAGGGAAGAGGTCATCGGCTGCTTCCGGCCGCTCGATCCCGCTGAGGTTGTGCTCGGCCAGTTCGACGGATACCGGGAGGTGCCAGGGATCGACCCGCATTCAGCGCGGGATACGTTCGTGGCCGCCCGGCTATGGATCGACAACGACCGCTGGCGCGGCGTGCCGTTCTACCTGCGCACCGGCAAGCGGCTGGCCGCCTCGGCACAGCGGGTCAGCCTGATCCTGCGCGATCCGCCAGGCCCGCTCAGCGGCAAGCTGCCGCGCGACTCCAACGTGCTGTGCTTCTCCCTGGCGGGGGACGGCGAGATCGACCTTTCCCTGGTAGCTAAGAAGCCCGGCCCGGGCATGGATCTCGACGTGGCGCACGCGAACATCTCACTGGCCAGCCTGCCAGGCGCGGATCCGCTGCCGCCGTATGTCCGGCTGATCCACGACGTGCTCATCGGCGACCGTTCGCTGTTCACCCGCCCCGACGGGCTCGCCGCGGTATGGGAAGTCGCCGGGCCGCTGCTGTCCAGCCCGCCTCAGATTCGCCCCTACGCCCCCGGATCATGGGGCCCCGGCGAGGCCGGCGACCTCATCGCGCCCGGGAACTGGCTCCTAGGGCAATGACAACCGGCCTCCCAGGGCGGTAAGAGGCGGCGAATCGCGCGGCCCGGAGGGCTGGTGCGTCCAGGCGTGCCCAGCATTTGCCGCACGCCTCGCATTTGCCGCAAGCGCAGCATTTGCCGCACGCCTCGCATTTGCGGCACGCCTCGCATTTGCGGCACGCCTCGCACCTCCGGCACCTCCGGCATTGCCGCGCATCCAGCATTTGCTGGACGTCTCGCATTTGCGCGGTATATATGTCCAACGCGGTAATAATTGTTGCTGTGAGCAGGTATTTATCCCGTGCTGGACTTTATTACCGCGTCAATGGGCGGCGCCGGGCGTGATCGTGCGCGTGGCGTTCCGGAAAGCCGGAACGCCACGCGCACGATCTTTCTGAAGTCCGGCAGTCGGGAAGTCGGATCAGGCGTGGACCTGCGAACCGGCACCGAGGTCCAGGCGGACCGATTCGAGGATCACGAAGGTCGTACTGGCCGTGTAGACGTCGGCGGCGGCCAGGACTCCGGTGTACTTCTTGATGACCGGCGCGGAGGCGTAAGCGACTTGCGCGGCCTGGTACTCCTTGACCGCGGCCCATTCGTTGTCGCCGTAGTTGGCGAAGTACGGGGTCGGGTCGACGTTCGCCAGGGCCTTCTTGACGTTGGCGATGATGTCGGTCATGTACCGCTGGTAGAGGACCATGTCGGCGCGGGTGCCGATCCGTCCCATGTGGCCGCCGAGGAAGTGCTTCCACGGATAGGCCATGGCCCTGTCCGGGGCGGCGATGGAGCCCTGGACGTCCTCGTTCAGGTTGAAGCTGTCGAACGGCACCCAGCGGGGCAGGTTGATGTCGACCAGCATGAGCGTGTCGTGGTCGGGGAAGTGGATGTAGATGTTGTCGGGGGTGTGGTTGGTGCCGTGCCAGGCCAGGTCCACGCGCTCTCCGCCGACGCGCAGCGTATAGCTGGTGTCGAAGGTGACGTCGGGCGGCGGCCGGGTGGGATCCTTCTCGCTGGCCAGCAGTTCCTTGGTCTGGGTCTGGCCGATCCGGACCACGTCCTTGCCGAACAGCGACGAGCCGCCGAGATGGTCCGCGTGGTGGTGTGAGTAGACGATGTGGGTCACCGTGTTGGACACGCCCGCGGCGGACGTGATCTGGTCGATGGCCCGCTGGAGGTTGTGCCCGATGGTCGGGGGCGCGTCGAACAGCACGACGCCCTCGCTGGTGGTCAGGAACGCTGCCTGGTAGGTGGAGTCGGTCACCCAGTACAGATTCTTCTCCACCTGCCCCACGTAGAAGCCCTGAGCGTTGAGGGCGGGACCCAGCGCAGATCGCGGGACCGGCGCGTAGCTGGGCAAGGTGTCCGCCGACGCGGACGCCGACGCCGACGCCGACGCCGGGTCGGCGAGTGCGCCGCCGGCCAGCGCCGCCACCGCGGGGACGGTCGCGAGGGCCGCGCCGCGGGCAATGAAGGAGCGGCGGTTCGTGGATGACATGATCTGTCCCTTCGACGAGACGGGGGAGGGCGACGAGGTGGGCCGACGGCGACGAGATGGGGAGCGCGAAGGGGCTATGCGCCGTAGGCCGGGACGATCGCTCCGCTGACTGGCGCGGCGAGGTCTCCGACGAGAAAGGCGATGACGTTCGCGATCGCCTCCGGCTGGACCGCGTGTGTCAGCTGTTCGGCGGGGAAGATGGCCCGGTTGGCTGGGGTATCGATGAGCTGCGGCGCGACCGCGTTAACCCGGATGCCGTGCGGGCGCAACTCCAGGTCGAGAATGCGGATGAGATAGCTGAGCGCCGCCTTGCTCAGGCTGTAGGCCGCCAGGCCAGCGGTGGGGTCGTTCGCCGGGCGAGCCGACACATGCACGATGGAGCCCTTGCCGCGCTGACGCATGTACGGCTCCACCGCCTGGCTCAGCCACAGCGCGGTGCCCAGGTTGACGTCCATCAAGACCTTCAGGTCCTCGGGCGTCGCGGCGATCGCTTCACCTAGCCGGAACGTGCCGATGGTGTTGACCAGAACCTCAGGAGGGCCGGTCTCGTTGGCTATCCGGTCGATGAGGCTCTTGGCCGTCGCTGGATCGGTCGCGTCGCCCGCCTGACGGCGGATGCCATCGGGCAGTTCCTTCAGTCCCTGTTCGTTGCGATCGACCCCGACCACCGTGTACCCGGCGGCTGCCAGGACCTCCGCGGTGGCCCGGCCGAGCCCTCCGCCGGCGCCGACGACGATCGCTACCCGCTCGTTTGTACCGGACGACATCTCGTCCCCCTTCTGGTTATGGATGAACCTGACGGCGTCCCAGCAGTGCCCAACCCGAGACGACGACGCCCAGCCCGACGAGGATGGCGAACCCGAGCACGGTGTTGGGCGCGCTAGCGCCTAGGTCGAGCGCCACTCCGGCG
>DASXDG010000263.1:0-31979 GCA_036490795.1 Streptosporangiaceae bacterium | reverse complement strand
ACGGTGGGCGCCTAGCGCAACCCGGGGCGCTTGGCCAGTGCCGTTCTGATGATCCGGTCCATGAGGGCGGTCATCGGGAGGCCGGTGGCGGCCCACATCATCGGGAAGCCGGACGCGGCGGTCATCCCCGGCATGGTGTTGATTTCGTTGACCAGGACCTTGCCGTCCGAGGTGTAGAAGAAGTCCACCCGGGCCAGGCCCTCGCAGGAGATCGCGTCGAACGCCGCGCAGGCCAGCCGCCTGATCTCCGCGGTCACCGCGTCGGGGACGTCTGCGGGTACGCGCATTGTCGCGCCCGCCACCTGGTACTTCGCCTCGAAGTCGTAGAAGTCGGAGTCGGTGTGGACCAGCACTTGCCCGGGCACGCTCGCCTCGGGCGGACCGCCGTCCTGGCCTTCGAGCACCGCGCATTCCACCTCGATGCCGTCCACGGCGGCCTCGACGAGGACCTTGGGGTCGTGTTCGCGCGCCGCCTCGATCGCGGCCTCGAGCTCCCCGGCAGAAGTAGCCCGCGAGATCCCGATGCTGGACCCGCCCCTGGCCGGCTTGACGAACACCGGCATGCCGAGTTCGGCGATCTCGTCAAGCACCCGCTTGCGGCCGTCGGAAACAGAGCGCCAGTCCCGGTCCGTGATCACCACGTACGGGCCGAGCGGCAGCCCGTGCGCGGCCAGGATCAGCTTCATGTACGCCTTGTCCATGCCGGCCGCGCTGGCGAGCACGCCGGCCCCCACGTACTTGGTGCCGGTCAGTTCGAGCAGGCCCTGGATCGTGCCGTCCTCGCCGTACGCGCCGTGCAGCAGCGGCAGCACGACGTCGACGTCGCCGAGCGACCGCGGCACCGAGCCCGGCTCCACGACCTGGAACGACCCGCCCATGGGCACGACCGCGGCATCGGAATCAGCAACCTGAGGCAGGGCGCCGGCCGGGCCGGCCCCGATCCGGCCAGGATCGCCGGAGGTCAGCACCCAGCGGCCGTCCGTGGTGATGCCGATCGGCACGACTTCGTACCGGGAAGGGTCCAGCGCACCGAGCACCATGCTGGCGCTCGCGCAGGACACGGGGTGTTCGGTGCTGCGACCGCCGAAGACAACGGCGACCCGGATCTTGTCCGGCATGATCCTCCAGATGCCAAGCTCTATTCAGGAACGGCCCAGCGACTCCAGCGCCACGTAGGCGTCGGAGATGAGGTCTTCAGCATCCTCAAGGCCAATGGAGAAGCGTACCGCTCCGGGGTCGATACCACCGGCTGCGAGCGCCCGGTCGTCGAGTTGCCTGTGTGTCGTGGACGCCACGTGTGACACCTTGGTGTGCGTCCCGCCCAGCGATGTAGCCAGCGACGCGAGTCGCAGTTTGTCCGCGAACGCCATCCCGGCCTCGCGGCCGCCGTGCGGCGTGACGGTCACGATCGCGCCGAACCGCACGCCCTCTGGCCCGGCGTCGAACAGCCGCCGCGCGGTCTCGTGACCCGAGTGCGAAGACAAGCCGGGGTAGTCGATGCGCATCACCGAGGGGTGCCTGGACAGCGCGGCGGCGAACACCGAGGCGGTCGAGCACGCGCGCCGCACCCGCAGCGGCAGCGTCTCCAGGCCGCGGCGGAGCAGGAACGCCTCGTCCGGCGCCAGGCAGCCGCCGGTGTCGATGCGGACGGAGCGGATCGTGCTGATCAGCTCGATCCGTCCGGTGACCACGCCGCCGGTGGCGTCTGAGTGCCCGCCGATGTACTTGGTAGCGGAGTGGATGACCAGGTCGGCGCCGTGCTCAAGGGGCCGGCAGATGACCGGCGGCGCCAGTGTCGAGTCGACGACCAGGAGCGCGTTGTGTTCGTGCGCGATCTCGGACAGCCGCCGCAGGTCCGCCACCGCCGTGGTCGGGTTGGCGATCGTCTCCGCGTAGATGATCCGGGTCGTGGGCCGCATCGCGTCCTCGACCGCCTCCAGGTCGTTGATGTCGACGAAGTCGGTCTCGACGCCGAACCTGGTCAGGACGTTGCGCAGGAGGCTGTACGTGCCGCCGTAGACGGCCGCGGGCGCGATCACGTGCGCTCCGGTGCGGGCGAACGCCCAGAACACCCCGCTGATCGCCGCCATGCCGGAAGCGAATGCCTGCGCGGCCGGCCACCGGGGCAGGTTCACTCCCTCAAGCGCGGCGACGGCGCGGGCGAACGCGTCCACCGTGGGGTTGTCGATGCGGCTGTACGTGTAGCCGGGCATCTGGTCGTTGAGGATCGCCCGGTACTCCTCGGCGGACCCGAACTGGAACGCCGCGGTCCGGTATACCGGTGTGCCCAGCGGCTGCTGCAGCGGCGCCTGCGCGTCGGGCAGGTGCACCGCCCTGGTGTTCTCTCCAGCTTGCTTACGGACGATGTCACTCATGCGTACCACTCCGGCTTCGTGGTCCTTGACGCCAGCAGCGCGGCTGCTTCCGCCACCGGCAGGCCATCGTGCATGACCGCGGCCATCACCTCGGTGATGGGCATTTCCACGCCGTGCCGCTTCGCCAGGGCGAGCACCGGCGAGCAGGACGACACGCCCTCGGCGGTCTGGCTCATCGCCTCGGACGCCTCCGTGACGGACAGGCCACGGCCCAGGCTCTCCCCGAACGACCTGTTGCGCGACAGCGAGGAACTGCACGTCGCGACCAGGTCGCCCATCCCGGCCAGGCCCGCGAACGTCTGCGTCTGCGCACCGAGCGCCGCACCCAGCCGGGCGATCTCAGCCAGCCCGCGGGTGATCACCGTCGCGCGCGTGTTGTCGCCCAGGCCCATCGCGACCGCGATGCCGACGGCGAGCGCGATGACGTTCTTCACCGCGCCGCCGAGTTCGCAGCCGATCACGTCCGCGTTCGTGTACGGCCGGAAGTACGCGGTATGGCACGCCCGCTGCATGGCTTCCGCGCCGGCCATGTCCGCGCATCCCACCACCGACGCGGTGATCTGCCGCTGGGCGATCTCGCGAGCCAGGTTCGGCCCGGTGACCACCGCGATCCGTTCGGGCGGGGCTCCGGTCACGTCGCCGATGACCTCGCTCATCCGCAGGTAGGTGCCGTGCTCGATGCCCTTGAGCAGGCTGACCAGCATCGCGTCCGGCGGCAGCAGCGGCTTCCACGCGGTGAGGTTCGCGCGGAGTGACTGGGCGGGCACCCCGAACACGACGAACGAGGCACCGTCCAGCGCCTGGCCGGGATCGGTCACGGCGGTGAGCGCCGGCGTCAGCGAAATGCCTGGCAGGTAGTCCGGGTTCTCGTGGTCGGTGTTGATGGCTTTGGCGACCTCAGGCCGCCGCGAGTACAGCACCGTCGGTGTGCCCGCGTCGCACAGCACCTGCGCGAACGTGGTTCCCCAGGAACCAGCTCCGAGCACCGCGGCCGTTCTCTTCATGAAGTTGTGCCTGGAACCGCGTCGGCCGGCGGGAGTGGCTTCGCGGCAGGGTCGAACGGCACGGCGGGCGGTTCCTCGCCGCGCAGCTGGCCGACGAGCACGGCGACCTCGCCCATGATCGCCGCCGTCGCCTCGCGCAGCGCCTTGGCGGAGGTGTGCTTGCCATGCCACGCGGACAGGTCCACCGGCGTTCCGGCGATCGTGCGCACGGTCTTGCGGGGCGGCACGAACAATCCGCTGAATACCTTCTTGCTCCCGTACGGCAAGATGTCCTGCGTCCCCCAGTGCGCGATCGGTATCACCGGCGCGCCGGACGTCAGCGCCAGCCTGGCCACGCCGGTCTTGGACACCATCGGCCACAGGTCGGGGTCACGGGTGGCGGTCGCCTCCGGGTAGACGATCACGGCGGCGCCTCGCCGCAGCGCCTCCTCGGCGGTCCTCAGCACCAGAGCCGCGTCGGCGGCGCCCCGGTTCACCGGCAACTGGCCCGCCTTGAGCAGGAACGGGCCGATCCCCTTGACCCGGAACATGCTCCCCTTGATCATGAACACCGGATAGCGCCGCGCCATGTTGCAGAACAGCGCGTCCGTTCCCCAGTCCACGTAGGACAGGTGGTTCGGGGCCAGGATGACCCCGCCCTTCCTCGGGATGTTCGAGCGTCCCTCATGCTTATTGTTGATGAGCAGCAGCAACAGTGGCCGCAGAACCATCACCGACAACGCTCGCCAGAACTTCGAGTAACCCCAAGGGCGGCCGCTCGTCGTGGTGCTCATGAGGCAAGTCTCCTGGTTGAAGTGGTCTGGTGTCGAGGCAGGATCAATACTGTGTCCATCAACAGCTCGGCCTATATCGCCCCGTTCACCTGGTCAGTGGTGATTCCCGTCAAGGTACTTACCCAGGCTAAGTCCAGACTGGCGCGGCTTGGCGGGGAGCGCCGCGCCGAGCTGGCGCTCGCCATGGCGGCGGATACGGTGACGGCGGTGCTCGCGTGCCCGGCGGCCGAGCGTGTGATTGTAATCACAGATGACCAGGTCGCGGGCCGGATTCTCGGCGAGCTAGGCGCCGACGTCATCCCTGACTCGCCGACGGGCGGGCTGAACGCCGCGCTCCGCCACGGCGCCGCCTTCGCCCGCGAGCACTGGCCGAAGCGGGGGGTCGCCGCCCTGTTCGCCGACCTGCCCGCGGTGCGGGCCGCCGATATCACGGCGGCGCTCGACGCGGCCAGGCAGTGGCCGACGGCGTTCGTGGCCGACTCGGCCGGTGACGGCACGACGATGTACACGGCCAGGCCAGGGGCCGGATTTGAGCCGTCGTTCGGGCTCGCCTCACGTGCCAGGCACGCGGCCAGCGGTGCCATCGAGCTGGAACTCGATGGCATTGACGGCCTGCGCAGGGACGTGGATACGCCCGAGGATCTTCAGCAGGCTGCGGCGATGGGCCTCGGAGTGCACACCGCCGGCCTGCTCAGATGTGCACCACGGGGCAGGTGAGGGTCCGGGTGATGCCCGGAACCGCCTGCAAGTGGGCGGCGACAAGCCGCCCTAGTTCGTCCACATTCTCCGCCTGGGCGCGCACGATCACGTCGTACGGCCCGGTGACGTCCTCCGCCTGAGTGACTCCAGCGATCTTCGCGATCTGCGTCGCCACATCGGCGGCCTTGCCCACCTCCGTCTGGACGAGGATGTAAGCCTCCACCATGCGTCCTCCTTGGCCGAGCGGGGCAGGTGTCCATGATGCCTCACGGTACCGTAGAGGTCCAGACCGGTTGGCTGACTGGAGGGGTTATTACCGCCGCAAATCTTGGCGAGCTTGGTGAGTTCGGACTTATCGGGGCATTGGGGTCATGGTTGCCCGCCGGTCCGGCCGTCCTGATCGGCATCGGTGACGACGCGGCGGTGCTCGCCGCTCCCGACGGCCGGGTCGTGGCCACCACGGATTTCGTCATCGAGGGGCGTCATTTCCGGCGTGACTGGTCCTCGCCGTCGGACGTCGGCCACAAGGCGGCCGCGCGGAGCCTGGCCGACGTGGCCGCGATGGGCGCCGTGCCGACCGGCCTGCTGGTCGCGCTGGCCGCCCCGCCAGATCTCCCGGTGTCCTGGCTGCGCGGCCTGACCGAGGGCCTGGCCGCCGAATGCGCGCGGGTCGGCGCCAGCGTCGTCGGCGGGGATACGTCCCGGGCTCCGGTGGTGCTGCTCGCCGTGACCGGCCTCGGCGACCTTGCCGGTCTTGCCCCCGTCCTGCGCTCGGGTGCCCGTCCCGGCGACGTGGTCGCGGTGACCGGCCCGCTCGGTCACGCCGCCGCCGGCCTGGCCCTGCTTTCCGCTGGTCTGTCCGGCCCCGCCGAGCTGATCGCCGCCCAGCTCCGCCCCTCGCCGCCGTACGACGCCGGCCCGGAAGCGGCTCGTCTCGGTGCCACCGCGATGATCGACGTGAGCGACGGGCTGCTCGCCGACCTGGGCCACATCGCCGACGCCAGCAAGGTCCAGGTCGACGTTCACTCAGACCCTTTGATCAGAACTTACTGTGGTGACGCCGTCAGTCTCACTGACGTCCTCACCGGCGGTGAAGATCACTCCCTGGTGGCCGCGTTCCCGCCCTCGGTCACCCTGCCACCCCGCTGGACGCCCATCGGCGAAGTCCGCCCGGGCCAGGGCGTCACCGTCGACGGCGACCCGCACCCAGGCGCCCCCGGCTGGGACCACTTCCGCTAGCCCCCCGCCTGCCCGTCCGCGAGTCGCTTGCGTCCCTCAGCTCGCGTCCGGCTCAGCCAGCGGCTCGGTGCCGCGAACGATACGGAATGTGCCGCGAACAATACGGAATATTGTTCCAACGCGGAAGAAAACCATGCTCACAGCATGGTTTTCTTCCGCGTTGGACATAAATACCGCGATAAATCGCTCCCGGCACGGCCAAGGGAGCACCTTCGACCCGCAAATGCGCACCTCTGGCGGCATGACGTGCCGTCAGGCCATGGCGCGGGATCGCTCTAGCGGGAGACCTTGCCGGCCTTGATGCAGGAAGTGCACACGTTCAGGCGCTTGCGGGTGCGGCCCAGCATGGCATGCACGGTCTGGATGTTCGGGTTGAAGCGGCGCGGGGTGCGGCGGTTCGAGAACGAGACGTTGTTGCCGAAGCCCGGCCCCTTGCCGCATACGTCGCAGACGGAAGCCACGGTTCGCTCCATTAATGAGGGTGATAGGTCATCGCCAGGCTTTCACTGGCAGCCGTCGAAGCCTACCCGATGCTCGATCCGAGCGCGAACCGGCGCGGAAATGTCGGTCCTCCACTCTATGCTGCGGTTGTGACTACCCTCCGCGACCCGCTTAGCAGGGTACTCGGGCCGAAGACGTCCAAGGTGCTCGAGCAGGTCTTCGAGCAGACCAAGGTCGTGGATCTGCTGCGTCATTACCCCCGTCGTTATTACACCAGGGGTGAGCTGTCTGACCTGGCCTCACTGCGCGAGGGGGACCACGTCACGGTCGTGGCCAGGGTGGTGACCACGCAGCTGTTCCAGGGCAACCCCCCGCACCAGAAGCACCCGGAGCGCGGCAAGCGCGGGCAGAGCAGGCTCCAGGTGGTGGTCACCGACGACGTGGACCGGATCACGCTGATGTTCTTCGCGAACACCGGCTACTACAACCGGCTGCTGGCGCCCAACGTGGTGGGCATGTTCGCCGGCACGGTCAGCACGTTCAAGGGGCGGCGGCAGCTGGTCCACCCAGACTGCGAGATGATGCCGGGCACCGCGCCCAACGCCGACCTGGCTCCGGAGCTGGCGGCCGAGTTCGCCACCGAGCTGATCCCGGTCTATCCGGCCAGCGCCAAGATCAGCTCCTGGGCCATCGGCAAGGCCGTCAAGACCGTGCTGGACACGCTGGACGTGGGGGAGGACCCGCTGCCGCCCGAGCTGCGTGAGCGGCATGGCCTGATGGGCAGGGCGGAGGCGATCCGGGCCATCCACCAGCCGCTCGACTACGCCGACAGGGACCGGGCCAGGCACCGGCTGAAGTGGGACGAGGCGTTCATGCTCCAGGCGGCGCTGGCCAGGCGGCGGCTGGCCGCCGCGGCGATGCCGGCCATGCCGAGGCCGCTGGAGCCTGGCGGCCTGCTCGATGGGTTCGATCGTGCGCTGCCGTTCACCCTCACCGAGGGCCAGAAAGACGTGGGCGACACGATCGCGCACGACCTGTCCTGCGCGTATCCGATGCACCGGCTGCTGCAAGGCGAGGTCGGTTCCGGCAAGACGGTCATCGCGGTTCGGGCCATGCTCCAGGTGGTGGACGCGGGCGGCCAGGCCGCGTTGCTCGCGCCCACGGAGGTGCTCGCCCAGCAGCACTATCGCTCGATCGGCGACCTGCTCGGTCCGCTAGGCCGGCGAGGCCAGCTCGACGGGGCGGCGAACTCCACCAGGGTCGCGCTGCTCACCGGATCCTCGGGTGCGGCGGCCAGGCGGCAGGCGCTGTCCGACGCGATCTCCGGCCAGGCCGGGCTGATCATCGGCACGCACGCGCTCCTTGAGGACCGGGTGCAGTTCGCCGACCTCGGCCTGATCGTCATCGACGAGCAGCACAGGTTCGGCGTCGAGCAGCGTGACACGCTGCGGGCCAAGGCGGCGGACAAGCGCCCGCACGTGCTGGTCATGACCGCGACGCCGATTCCGCGGACGGTGGCGATGACCGTCTACGGCGATCTGGAGACCTCCACGCTGACCCAGTTGCCGGCCGGGCGTTCCCCGATCGCCACCCATGTCGTCCCTGTCGCCGACAAGCCGCACTTCCTCGACCGTGCCTGGGAGCGGGTCCGGGAGGAGGTCAGCCTCGGCAGGCAGGCGTACGTGGTCTGCCCGCGCATCGGCGGTGACCTGTACGAGAGCGACTTCGCGGCGAGCCAGGGCGCGGCCGGGAAGCGGCAGCCGCTGGCCGTCGCCGACGTGGCCGGTGAACTGATCGAAGGCCCGCTCCGCGACCTGCGCGTCGCGGTGCTGCACGGCCGGCTCGGTGCCGACGAGAAGGACGCGGTGATGCGCGAGTTCGCCGGCGGCGGCATCGACGTGCTGGTCGCGACCACCGTGATCGAGGTCGGCGTCGACGTGCCCAACGCCACCGTGATGGTGATCATGGACGCCGAGCGATTCGGGGTGTCGCAGCTGCACCAGCTTCGCGGCCGGGTCGGCCGGGGCAGCGCCGCCGGCCTGTGCCTGCTGGTCACCGAGGCGCCGCCGGCCAGCCCGTCCAGGGAACGGCTGGACGCGGTCGCCGCGACCGTGGACGGATTCCAGCTGGCCCGGCTCGACCTCGAGCAGCGCCGGGAGGGTGACGTGCTCGGTGCCACCCAGGCCGGCCGTCAGTCCAGCCTGCGGCTGCTCCGGCTACTGGCCGACGAGGAGCTGATCGGCCTGGCCAGGGACGAGGCATCGGCCGTGGTCGAGGCGGACCCGATGCTGCGGGCTCACTCCGCGATCCAGACGGCGATCGAGGACCTGCTCGGCGACCAGGCCGAGTTCCTCGAAAAGACGTAACGCCCCGCTAGGCCGGGCGAGCCCGGCCTCATAGGCGAGCACGACGAGCTGCGCGCGGTCCCGCGCGCCGAGCTTCATCATGGCGCGCGCGGTGTGCGTCTTCACCGTGGACTGCGAGACGTAGATCCGCTGGGCGATCTCCTCGTTGGACAGGCCGGCCGCGATCAGCGTCACCACCTCGCGCTCCCGCGCGGTCAGGTCGCCGATGCCGCGCACTCGCCGCGGCGGCCTGGTGCGGACCGAGAACTCCGAGATCAGCCGCTTGGTTACGGTGGGGGAGAGCAGCGCCTCTCCGGCCGCCACGACCCGGACCGCCCTGATCAGCTCGGCCGCGTCGGTGTCCTTGACCAGGAAGCCAGCCGCGCCCGCCCGCAGCCCCTCGAAGATGTACTCGTCCAGCTCGAACGTGGTGAGGATCACCACGTGCACGTCGTCCAGGCCGGGCTGGGCGGCGATCCGGCGGGTCGCCTCGATGCCGTCAAGACCCGGCATCCTGATGTCCATCAGCAGCACGTCGGGTTTCTCCTGGACGGCCAGTCGCACCGCCGCGTCGCCGTCTGGCGCCGAACCCACGACGGTGATGTCGTCCTCCGCGTCCAGCAGCGCGGCGAAACCGGACCTGACCAGCTCCTGGTCATCGGCGAGCGCGACCCGGATCATGTCCGTGCCCCCCATCGCCGCGTTCGAGTGGAGTACCGCATCTCTCCCGAGCGTACGCCGTGGCCACCACCGGGGGCATCGTCCTGCGGACGACTCGCGTCAACCTCCGGACGACGCTTCCCCAACGATCCGGGGCAGGGCATAGTCCTGGGGATGACGCGGCGGCCAGGCGGGTCCGCCCGGCGATGAGGAAACGCGGTCCGTACGGGCGACGACCGGGACGGCCATGAAAACGCACGATGGCGGACATGGCAATCATCGAAATCCGCGGCCTGGCCAAGTGGTTCGGACCGCTGCAAGCTCTGGACGACCTGAGCTTCGACATCGAAGCCGGGTCGGTGACCGGCTTCCTCGGCGCGAACGGGGCAGGCAAGTCCACCACGTTGCGCATCCTGCTCGGCCTGGTATCCGCGGATGCCGGGACCGCCACCATCAAGGGCCACGACTACCCGCACCTGCCCGAGCAACTGCATCAGGTCGGTGCCGTCCTCGAGGCCAACGCCTTCCACCCGGGCCGCACTGCCCGTGCGCACCTGCGCATCCAGGCCATGGCGGCCAGCGCGGACCCGTCCCGGATCGACGACGTGCTCGATCTGGTCGAACTCACCAGTGCCGCCGACCGGCGGATCGGCGGGTTCTCGCTCGGCATGCGGCAGCGACTCGCGCTCGCCACGGCGCTGATCGCCGACCCGGAGATCCTGATCCTGGACGAGCCGGCCAACGGCCTGGACCCCGAGGGCGTGCGCTGGCTGCGCGACATGCTGCGCGGTTTCGCCAGCGAGGGCGGCACCGTGCTCGTGTCGAGCCACATCCTGGCCGAGGTCGCGAACACCGTCGACTCGGTGGTGATCATCGACCAGGGCCGCCTCATCCGCCAGGGGTCGCTCGCCGAACTGACCGTCGGGGCAACCGGCCTCGAGGACGTGTACTTCCAGTTGACCAAGGAGGGTCACCGATGATCAGGCTGACCAGGATTGAGCTGGCCAAGCTCACCACGATCAGGACGGGCTACGTCATGCTGGCCGCCGCGGCGGCCATCACCGCGCTGTTCTCCATCCTGGAAGCCGCGCTGTCCGGCGGCGTGGGCAAGGACAAGCCCGCACCCGTCTACACGGTCTCCGGTTTCCATTCAGTGGCCGAGGGCGCGATCTGGGCCATGATCTTCGCCGCCGTGCTGGGGGTCACGATCGCGACCACGGAGTCGCGCTTCCACACGGCGACCAACACCTACCTGGCCGTTCCCCGGCGAGGCAGGGTGCTCTCCGCCAAGGTCGCGGTCGGCGCCATCGCGGGCGCCGTGATCACCTTGACCGGGTACGTGATCTCGTTCGGCTCGGCGGTGGGTTTCGTCCTGGCCCGCGGCCACAGTGTCCCGGTCGGTGACCTCGAGCTGGCCCGGTTGGGCGCCGGCTACCTGGTGGCGGGCGCGCTGATGGGAGCCGTCGGGGTGTGTGTCGGAGCGCTGGTCAAGTCCCAGCTCGCCGCCATCGTCGGCGTGTTTGTCTGGGCGATCATCGCGGAATCCGTGATCGGCGGCCTCTACCACCCGATCTGGCCGTACCTGCCGTACACGGCGGCCACCACCATCGCCGGGATCCCCATCGGCGGCGGCGCGTTCGGTCCCGCGCACGGCGGTGCGAACGGCACGCCGCTGTCGTTCCTCGCCGCCGCCGCGGTGGTGGCCGGGATCGCGGCGGTGTTCGCGCTCATCGCGGACCGCACCACGCTCCGCGCCGACATCACCTGACCGCGTGCGGGCGATAAGGGCGGCCGCGCTACGGGGGCGCGGCCGCCCTTTCCCGACGAGGGCCCAGGTGAGCCTCACCCCACGGTCACCGGCACACTGGGGGGATGACTCGTGTCATCGCTGGTGAGGCCGGAGGCCGCCGGCTCGCCGTGCCCGCGGGCCGGGACACCAGGCCGACCAGCGACCGTGCCCGCGAAGGCCTGTTCGGCACGATCGTCTCGCTGGCCGGCCCGCTGACCGGTAAGCGAGTGCTCGACCTGTACGCGGGTTCGGGCGCGGTCGGCATCGAGGCACTGTCCAGGGGAGCGGAGCACGTGCTGCTGGTGGAGTCGGGCCGCCCCGCCGTCGCCACGATCAGGGCGAACATCGAGGCGATCGGCCTGCCCGGCGCCGCCGTCGTGGCGGACAGGGCCGAACGCGTCATCGCGGCCGGCCCGGACACCCGCTATGACGTCGTGTTCGCTGACCCTCCGTACGCGGTTCCTGACGCGGAGATCAGCGCGCTGCTCGGCGGCCTGGCGGCCCGGGGCTGGCTCGGTCCTGATGCCCTGGTCGTGGTGGAACGGGCCACCCGGTCCGGGCAGCTCAACTGGCCGGCCGGCTACCGCCCGGAGAGGTCGCGCCGATACGGTGATGCCACGTTCTGGTACGGTCTCGCCCCGGAGGCAGGTGCGCTCGTCGATGAATGAAAGTGAAGAGGTGGACCGCGTATACCGCGTCGTCTGTCCTGGTTCTTTCGATCCCGTCACCAACGGCCACCTCGATATCATCGGCCGCGCGGCATTGCTCTACGACGAGGTGATCGTCGCGGTCGGCGTCAACGTCAGCAAGAACCGCCTGTTCAGCGACGACGAACGGGTGGAGATGCTGCGCGAGGTGACCAGCCGGTACCCGAACGTGCGCATCGAGCGGATGGAAGGCCTGCTCGTGGACTTCTGCGGTACCCATGGCATCGCGGCGGCGGTCAAGGGCCTGCGCGCGGTCAGCGACTTCGAGTACGAGATGCAGATGGCGCAGATGAATTACCGCATGGCCAAGGTCGAGACGCTGTTCATGACGACCAACCCGCTCTACTCGTTCCTGAGCTCGAGCCTGGTCAAGGAGCTCGCTACCTACGGCGGCGACGTGAGCGGGCTCGTCCCCGAGACCGTCCAGGCCCGCCTCCGCGAGCGCCTCGCCGCCCAGTAAGCGGGCACCCCCGCGTGCCGATGGCGTCCACGGCGAAAATATAACGGAACGTGATCGATTGTTTGCTTAGCGCCGGGATTGAAAGCCGAGTTGGGATTACCGCTCACCCCCGGTAGGCTTGGCGGTCGGTCCAGATCTACTACCGGTACCCTGCCATGGCCAATAAACACAAAAACCCGAGTCCCGACTCGCTCGTATTCGACCTGCGCTCACTCAGCCGTCAGGCCGGTTCCGCGCGCGCCGAGACCCGGATTGCGTTGGCCCCTGCCGATGTGCGGCTTGAGCTCGTCGAAGTGCCGGAAGGCAGCGATGTCGAGGTTAACCTCAAGTTTGAGGCGGTCAGCGAGGGCGTGCTGGTCTCTGGCAGCGCGACCGCGCAGGTCAGCGGCGAGTGCGCGCGTTGCCTGGGACCGGTCTCCGACACGGTGACGGTCAGCTTCCTGGAGCTGTACCTCTACCACGAGGACCCGCGGCACAACACGGGCAAGCGCAAGAAAACTGAAGATGAGGAATCAGCGGAGGACCAGGATGAGGAGCGTTTCCTCGATGGCGATCTGCTGGACCTGGAACCGGCTTTCCGGGACGCGGTGGTGCTCGCGCTGCCGATGTCCCCGCTGTGCCGGGAAGACTGCCCGGGGCTGTGCGTCGACTGCGGCGCGCCGCTGGCCGAGGCAGGCCCAGAGCACACGCACAATGAACGTCCGGACCCAAGGTGGGCCGGGTTGACGAAGCTACAACAACCGAAGGAGGGCTGACGTGGCGGTTCCCAAGCGGAGAATGTCCCGCAGCAATACCCGTTCGCGCCGCTCCAACTGGAAGGCCACCGCCGCCGTGCTGGCGACTTGCCCCCAGTGTCACGAGCAGAAGCTGCCGCATGTGGCGTGCCCGACCTGTGGCACCTACCGGCGCCGCCAGGTCATCGAGCCGTCGGTCTGAGGTAACGAGCAGATCGAGGTCTTAACAGCGGGACAGCGGGGGAATCAACAGCGATTGCTGGGAGGAGGACGTGGTTGGGCGTCATAAGCCAGTCACCCGACGGCGGTGTCAACGCCAGTGGTGACCCCGCTGAGCTGCAGCGCGTTCTCGGCGTGGCGATTTTCCCCGCGTCACTTGAGCGTGCGCTGACGCATCGCTCGTACGCATACGAAAACGGCAACCTGCCGACCAACGAGCGCCTGGAGTTTCTTGGCGACTCGGTGCTCGGTCTTGTCGTCACGGACACGCTCTACACCGGCTATCCGAACCTGCCCGAGGGGCAGCTGGCCAAGCTCCGCGCGGCTGTCGTCCAGATGGGCGCGCTCGCGGAGGTAGCCAGGGAGCTTCGCCTCGGCGCGTTCATCCGGCTGGGCAAGGGCGAGGAGGTGACCGGCGGCCGCGACAAGCCTTCGATCCTCGCCGACACGCTCGAAGCCGTGATCGGCGCGGTCTACATCGACTGCGGCCTGGCCGAGGCCACCGCGCTGGTGCACCGCCTGTTCGACCCGGTCATCAAGCGTGCCGCACAGCTCGGTGCCGGCCTTGACTGGAAGACGTCGCTGCAGGAGCTCACCGCGGTGGAGACGCTCGGTGTGCCCGAGTACCAGGTCAGCGAAAGCGGGCCCGATCACCAGAAGTCGTTCCGTGCCGAGGTCCGGGTTGGCGGTCAGGTGCTCGGTTCGGGTGCTGGCCGCACCAAGAAGGCGGCAGAACAGCAGGCGGCCGAAGCGGCCTGGACGGCGATCAGCCAGCGCAACGCCGGCAACGACACGCACAGCTAAACGACGCGCACGGCTAAACGACGCGCACAGCTAAACGACGCGCACGGCTAAACGACACGCACAACACAGACGGAGCGGAGCGGTGCCCGAACTGCCCGAGGTGGAGACCGTCCGCTCCGGCCTGGATAAGCACGTGGTCGGGCGGACAGTGGACACCGTCTCGGTGCTGCACCCGCGCGCGGTGCGCCGGCACCTGGCGGGCGCCGCCGACTTCGAGGCCGCGCTCGCGGATCGCACGTTCGACCAGACCCGCCGCCGTGGCAAGTACCTGTGGCTGGCCGTCGGCGACGACGCGCTGCTCGCCCACCTGGGGATGAGCGGCCAGTTGCTGATCGGCGATCAGGACCGGCCGCTGAGCCCGCACACCAGGATCCGGTTCACCTTCACCGACGGCGGCCAGGACCTGCGCTTCGACGACCAGCGGACATTCGGTCACATGCTGCTCGCACCCGGCGGCCGGGACCTTCCCGCTCTGATCGCGCATATCGCGCCGGACCCGTTCGAAGACGCCTACGACCCGAAGGCCCTGACGGACAAGATCCAAAAAAGGCACATCGGCGTCAAGCGCGCCCTGCTCGACCAGTCGCTGATCAGCGGTGTCGGCAACATCTACGCCGACGAGGCGCTGTGGCGGGCCAAGCTGCACTGGGCTCGTCCTACCGAGACGCTGACCGGCGCGGAGACCGGCCGCCTGCTCGATGCGGTCCATGACGTCATGGCCGACGCGCTGCGGGCCGGCGGGACCAGCTTCGACAGCCTGTACGTGAACGTCAACGGGGAGAGCGGTTACTTTTCCCGCGAGCTGAATGTCTATGGCCGGGAAGGTCTGGAATGCCGCAGATGCGGCGCCCAGATCAGGCGCGATCACTTCATGAACCGATCCGCCTACAGTTGCCCGCATTGCCAGCCCCGGCCGCGCCGCGCCCGGCCCTAAAGAGTTCGCATTTCTCGCAAATACCGCATAAAATGGCACGGGGGTCCGCTCAACTTGACCAGCAAACGCCCGGGTGGAACCCTAGTACCTGTTAAATGCACGCGTCTATACGCGTGCTAAGTATGTGCCCACCTGGTCACTCAGTGTGGAGGACCTAACACCATGGCGAAGGCGCTATTCGGCCACGTCGGCAGTCTCGATCCCCGCTTGGTAACCGAGATGCGCCGCCTCCAGCAGCGTGTTCGGGACCTGGAAGCCGAGCTAACCCGGCTCCAGGAAGAGAACGACACGCTCGCTGCCGAGACGGCTCACGAGGACCTGCTGGCTCGAGACCGCGAACCCGCGCTCGCCTGACCCGCACCACGGGGAAGGGAGCGAGGCCCCGCTGATCCGCATACGCGGACCGGCCAGGACCGGCGCGGCAAAAACGGACAATCGGGAAACAGGACAATCGAAACAGTACGAACCAGGGGCGCCCGCGGCGCCCCTCTTTCGTGCGCGCGCTAAAACCCGTTTGACACGCCAGAAGACGGTAAGGTGCGTGGAGCGGAAAGGAGGGGGCGCGAAAGGTGTACCTGAAGAGCCTTACGCTGCGCGGCTTCAAGTCCTTCGCTTCCGCCACATCGCTCCGGCTTGAACCAGGAATCACCTGTGTCGTCGGCCCGAACGGCTCAGGCAAATCCAACATCGTGGACGCCCTGTCCTGGGTCATGGGAGAGCAGGGCGCCAAGTCGCTGCGCGGCGGCAAGATGGAGGACGTCGTCTTCGCCGGCACGACCTCCCGCCCGCCACTGGGCCGCGCCGAGGTGACGCTGACGATCGACAACACCGACGGCGCGCTGCCGATCGAGTATGCCGAGGTGACGATCAGCCGGCTGATGTTCAGGTCAGGGCAGAGCGAGTACGCGATCAACGGCGACCACTGCCGCCTGCTGGACGTCCAGGAACTGCTGTCGGACAGCGGTCTCGGCCGCGAGATGCACGTGATCGTCGGGCAGGGCCAGCTCGACGACATCCTGCACTCCGGTCCCGAGGCACGCCGCGCCCTCATCGAGGAAGCCGCCGGCGTGCTCAAGCACCGCAAGCGCAAGGAAAAGGCGCTGCGCAAGCTGGAGGCGATGCAGGCCAACCTGACCCGCCTGGTCGACCTCACCGCGGAACTGAGCCGCCGGCTCAAGCCGCTGGGCAGGCAGGCCGAGGTCGCCCGCAAGGCGGCCGTCATCCAGGCCGACCTGCGCGACGCCAGGCTGCGCCTGCTCGCCGACGACTACGAGACTCTCGCCACCAAACTGCGCAAGGACGAAGAAGACGAGGCGACGGTCCTCGCCAGACGCGCCTCGCTCGAGTGGGAGGTCGCGAACGCCCGCTCCGCGGAGGCCGAGCTTGACCGGGCCGCGCAAGAGACGCACGCGCAGCTCGCCAAGGCTCAGCAGACCTGGTTCGCGCTGTCCCAGGCCGCCGAGCGGCTGCGCGGTACGCAGAGCCTGGCCGCGCAGCGGCACGAGCTGCTCACCTCCGAGCAGGAGGACACCAGGCAGGGCCGGGATCCCGATGAACTGGACCGCCAGGCAGCCGAGTTTCGTGAAGAAGAACAGGTCCTGAGCGAGCGGCTGGCGGCCGGCCGCGAGGTTCTCTCCGCGGCGGTCGCCGAGCGCAGTGCGGCCGAAGCCGAACTGGCCGCCACCGAACGCCGCCTCGCCGAGGGCGCCCGCGCCATCGCCGCCCGCGCCGAACGCGTCGCCCGCCTGCGCGAGCAGGTCGGCGCCTCGAACAGCCGCAGCGCCGCCGCCCAGGAGGAGATGGACCGGCTCACCGCCACCGCGGAGCAGGCCCGCCGCAGGGCAGCCCGCGCCCAGCAGGAGTACGCCCAGGTCCAGGACCTGATCGGCGGGGGAGACGAAGACCGGGCCGGACTCGGCGCCGCACACGAGCAGGCCGCCGATCTTCTCGCTGACGCATCAGAACGAACAGCGGTGCTTCGTGCCACCGAGCGTGAAGCGACCGCAGCGCTGGCCGGCCAGCGCGCCCGAGCGCAGACCCTGGCCGAGGCCGCCAGGCGCGGTGCCGACGCCACCAAGGCGCTGCTCGGCGACCCGGCCCGCTTCCCCGGCGTCCGCGGTGCCCTCGCCGAGCACCTGCGGATCGAGGACGGCTACCAGACCGCCATCGCGGCGGCCCTGGGCGCCGCCGCCAACGCCGTCACCGTCGAAGACGTCGACGCCGCCGCCGACGTCCTAGCCGCCCTGTCCCGGGAAAACCTAGGCGCCGCGACCCTAGCCATCACCGCCCCCGCCCCCCACGGCTCACCCGCCGCCCCTGCCCCCGCCCCCGCCCCCGCCCCCCACGGGTCAATTGCGCAATTGACTTCGCTAGAGCGGGTCGATCGCGCATTTGACCCGGGTGGGGTTGGCGCCCCGGGCGCCCGGTGGGCCCTTGAGCTGGTGCACGCGCCGGCTGGTGTGGCGGAAGCGGTCGCTGAGCTTTTGCGCAATGTGGTCGTGGTGGCGGACCTGGCCGAAGCACGCCAGGTTGTTATGACCAATGAGAACGTGAAGGTCGTGACGCGCGGCGGCGATGTGCTCGGCGCCAGGTGGGCGCACGGCGGCTCGGCGCGCGGGCAGAGCGTGCTTGAGCTGCGCGCGGTGGCCGACGAGGCGACGGCCGGGCTGGCCGAGGTTGAACGGCGCTGCGCGGAGGCGGCCGAGGAACTGGCCCAGGCGATCCAGGCAGAAAAATCCGCCAAGGGCACGGTCGATGAGGCGCGTGCCCGGATGCGCGTGGCGGACGCGGCGGCGGCCGAGGTGTCCGGGCGGCTCGGCCGGCTGGCCGGCGAGGCGCGGGCGGCACGGGACGAAGCGGACCGGATCGACACGGCGATCGCCAAGGCGCAGCGGGCGGCCGAGCAGGGCCTGGCCAGGCTCGCCGAACTGCGCCGTGAGCTGACCGATGCCGAGGCCGATCTTGACGTGGACGAAGGGCCAGAACCCGACGACGACTACCGCGAGGGCCTGGCCGAGCGGTGCACGGCCGCGCGCAACGCCGAGATGGAGGCCAGGCTCGAGGTCCGCACCGCCGAGGAACGGCTCCGCGCGATCAGCGGCCGGGCCGAATCACTGGCGGCTTCCGCAGCGGCGGAGCGAGCGGCCAGGGCTCGCGCCGGTGAAATGCGCCGGGTCCGCGACGCGCAAGCGCGCGTCGCCTATGCCGTGGCGGCCGGTGCCGGGTACGCGGTACAGATGGCAGAACGGTCGCTGATCCAGGCACAGGCCCGGCGGGCCGACGCCGAGGCGGCCAGTGCCGGCGGCGCGGGCGAGCTGAAGGCGGTCCGGGTCCGTGTCCGCGACCTGGCCGCCGAACTGGAGAAGGTCGTTAACACGGCGCACGGCACGGAGATCACCCGCGCCGAGCACCGGCTCCGGCTTGAGCAGCTGGCCGAGCACGCGCTGGATGAGTTCGGCGTGACGACCGAAGTACTGGTCGGCGAGTACGGGCCCGAGGTGCTCGTCCCCGTGCAAGGTGACGAGAACGCGCTGCCCGCCCCGTACGACCGTGCGGTCCAGGGGAAGCGGGCCGCCGAGGCGCAGAAGCAGTTGGACCGGCTCGGCAAGGTCAACCCGCTGGCGCTGGAAGAATACGCGGCGCTCAACGAACGGCACCAGTTCCTCGCCACGCAGCTAGACGACCTGCGCAAGACCCGCCGCGACCTGCTGACCGTGGTCAAGGAGGTCGACGACCGGGTGCAGGAGGTGTTCGCGTCGGCGTACGCGGACACGGCACGCGAGTTCGAGGCGCTGTTCGGGCGGCTGTTCCCCGGCGGGCACGGCAACCTGGTGCTCACCGAACCCGACGACATGCTGGCGACTGGCATCGAGATCGAGGCGCGGCCGCCGGGCAAGAAGGTCAAGCGGCTTTCGCTGCTCTCTGGCGGCGAGCGGTCACTGACCGCGATCGCATACCTGTTCGCGATCTTCAAGGCCCGGCCGTCCCCGTTCTACGTGCTCGACGAGGTCGAGGCCGCGCTCGATGACACGAACCTGTCGCGGCTGATTCAGGTGTTCGAGGAGTTGCGGGAGAGTTCCCAGCTGATCGTGATCACCCATCAGCGCCGCACCATGGAGGCCGCGGACGCCCTGTACGGCATCACCATGCGCGGCGACGGCGTCTCCACGGTGATCAGCCAGCGCACCGCCGAGCACCAGCTCGCCTAGCCGGCCCGCCGCCCGCCTCGGCAACCCCGCCTCGGCCTCGCCCGGCAATCCCGCCGCCCCCTCCCGGCGTCCCGGCGTCTCGGCGTCTCGGCGGGACAAAATACGCATAACGGGCACTTTTGTCGAGACTGCGAGTATCGTGCGCGTGGCGTTCCGGGAAACCGGAACGCCACGCGCACGATGATGCGGTTAGCCTCGTTGGCGTCAGGCACTGCGTGGACAAATTATGGCAAAACGAAAGTCACGCCACTTGGCGCGGCCAGCGAAATCAAGTCCCGTTGCGGTAAGTACTCGGCTCGGTCTGGGAGACTGTACGCGTTATGGAATACGTAATCCTCGCGATCGTGATCGGCGTTCTGCTGATCGGCAGTGTGGTCTGGCTCGGCCTGGTCCGGCCCAGGCGGGCCGGCCGGATCAGCCCGCCGGAAGTCACCAAGCCGGAAACGACCGGGCCGGAAACGACCAAACCGCAGGCCACGAAGCCGGATGCCACCAAGCCGCTGCCGGTTACCGAGGCCGAACCAGAAGCCAAGCCGGAAGCCAGAACCAAGCCGGAGATCGAGAAGCCGCCGCCAAGCGCCGGCCGCCTGGTCCGCCTCCGTGCCCGGCTTGCCCGTTCCCAGACCGGCGTCGGGTCCGCGCTGCTGAGCCTGCTGTCCCGCGACCGGCTGGACGACGACACCTGGGACGAGATCGAGGAGGTCCTGATCACGGCCGACGTGGGTGTCGGCCCGGCCCGGCAGATGACGGATGACCTGCGCACGAAGGTGCGGGTGCTTGGTACGCGCACCGCCGACGACGTCAAGAACCTGCTCAAAGATGAGCTCGTCGCCCAGCTCAACCCGGACCAGGACCGGTCGCTGGCCACCGAGCGGCACGGCGGCAACCCGGCGGTGATCCTCATGGTCGGCGTCAACGGCACTGGCAAGACCACGACCTGCGGCAAGCTCGCGAGGAACCTGATCGGTGACGGGCACACGGTCCTGCTCGGGGCCGCCGACACGTTCCGCGCCGCGGCCGCCGATCAGTTGCAGACCTGGGGTGAGCGGGTCGGGGCCGAGACTGTGCGTTCCGATCGCGAGGGCGCCGACCCGGCCAGCGTCGCCTTCGAGGCGGTCAACCGGGGCATCGAGGAAAAAGTGGACACCGTCCTCATCGACACCGCCGGCCGTCTGCACACCAAGACGGGCCTGATGGACGAGCTGGGCAAGGTCAAGCGGGTCATCGAGAAGAAGACCACGGTCGATGAGGTCCTGCTCGTGCTCGACGCCACCACCGGGCAGAACGGCCTGCGCCAGGCCCGCGTATTCGCCGAGGTGGTGAACATCACCGGGATCGTGCTGACCAAGCTCGACGGCACGGCCAAGGGCGGCATCGTGATCGCGGTGCAGAGCGAGCTGGGTGTTCCGGTCAAGCTGGTCGGCCTCGGCGAGGGCCCGGACGACCTGGCGCCGTTCGATCCCGCCGCCTTCGTGGACGCGATCCTCGGTTAACGAGGCTGTAACGTACCAAGCCGATCGCCGTAACGACGGCAGCGCACGCTCGATGGCATGAGGCTCATTACAGCGGTCATCAAGCCGTTCAAGCTCGACGACGTCAAGTCCGCGCTGCAGGCCTTTGGCGTGCACGGCCTGACCGTGACCGAGGCGAGCGGCTATGGCAGGCAGCGCGGTCACACGGAGGTGTACCGCGGTGCCGAGTATCAGATCGACCTGGTGCCGAAGGTCAAGGTCGAAGTGCTCTGTGACGATGAGGACGCCGAGGACCTGATCGGCGTCATGGTCAAGGCCGCGCAGACCAGTCGCATCGGCGACGGCAAGGTCTGGTCGGTCCCGGTGGAGACCGTGGTCCGGGTGCGCACCGGAGAGCGCGGCCCGGACGCGATCTAAGCTGGTGGCCGCCTTCGCCGCAGACCGCCTCAACCGTTCTCTTCATAACGACCGTTGGCTAGCCAGCCTGCTCGGCGCTGAGTCCGGCGTGGCTCTCGTCGCGGTGGGCGGGTACGGCCGCCGCGAGCTGCTGCCGCGCAGCGACCTGGACGTTCTGCTGCTGCACGACGGCAGGAACGGCATCGCCGCGATCGCGGACCGGATCTGGTACCCGGTCTGGGATTCCGGCGCGGAACTCGATCACGCGGTCCGCACCGTCCCGCAGGCCAGGCGGGTGGCCAAGAGCGACCTGAAGGTCGCGCTCGGCCTGCTCTATGCCAGGCACGTGGCCGGTGACCCGGACCTGACCGAGAGCCTGCGGGAGGGCGCCCTCGCCGACTGGCGCGGTGACGCGCAGCGTCGGCTCAGCGAATTGCGCGAGGCCCGCGAGCTTCGCGGTGCCGAAGCCGGTGAACTGGCGTTCCTGCTCGAACCCGACCTCAAGGAGGCCAGGGGAGGGCTGCGCGACGTGCACGCGATCCAGGCGGTCGCGGCCGCCTGGGTGTCTCCTGCCCCCGGCCCGAAGGTCCGCGCCGCCTACGACCAGATCATGGACGCGCGGCACGCTCTGCACGAGGTCACCGGACGCCGGCTGGACCGGCTGGTGCTCGAGGAGCATGACGAGGTCGCCGAGGCGCTAGGCCTCCTCGACGGCGACGCCCTGCTGCGCATGCTGGCCGGCGCCGCCAGGACGATCGCCTACGCCACCGACAGCGCGTTCCGCAGAGTTTCCCCCGGAGGGCGACCCCCCGGTGACCCCCCGTCTGGGGGGACGCCATCCCCCCAGACCCCCCTGGGCCTCCCTTCTGGGAGGCGACGTGGCTGGTCTCGGCGTGGACCCAACCCCGCGGGGAACACCCGTCTTCCCGTGGCCGACGGGGTGGTCGCTCAGGACGGCGAGGTGGTGCTGGCCAGGGCGGCGGACCCGGCTGCGGACCCGGTGCTCGTGCTGCGCGCGGCCGCGGCGGCGGCGCAGGCGGGGCTGCCGCTGGCGCCGCGTGCGCTGACCCGGCTGGCCCAGTGCCCGCCGCTGCCCGTCCCGTGGCCCGCGCCCGCCCGCGACGCCCTGTTCGCGTTGCTCGGGGCCGGCCAGTCCGCGGTCAGCGTCTGGGAGGCGCTCGACCAGGAGGGGCTGATCACGGCCCTGATCCCGGACTGGGAGCGGGTGCGGAACCGGCCGCAGCGCAACCCGCTGCACCGGTTCACCGTGGACCGGCACCTGGTGGAGACCGCCGCGAACGCGGCCGGGAAGGCCCGCGAGGTGGCGCGACCCGACCTGCTGCTGCTGGCCGCGCTGCTGCACGACATCGGCAAGGGCTGGCCCGGCGACCACAGCGTGTGCGGTGAGGTCGTGGCGCGCGACGTCTGCGCGCGGATCGGCCTGGCTCCCGACGATGCGGAGCTGATCGCCGCGGCCGTTCGCCACCACCTGCTGCTCCCGACCGTGGCGACGCGGCGCGACCTGGACGATCCCGCTACGGTCCGCCAGGTGGCGGCGACCGTGGGCAGCCGGGCTCTGCTCGAGGTGCTGCACGTGCTGGCGATCGCCGACGGCCTGGCCACCGGGCCGGCCGCGTGGAATTCCTGGAAGGCGACCCTGGTCAGCAACCTGGTGCTGCGTACCGAGGCGATGCTGGCTGGCGAGCCGCCGCCGCCCCCCGGCCCGCTGCGCCAGGATCAGCTGGACCTCGCCGCGGGCGGTGGCCCGGCGGTCACGATCCGCCGGCTGGCCGATACCGCCGAGATCACCGTGGTGGCGCCGGACCGGCCGGGTCTGCTCTGGCGGGCGGCGGGCGTACTGGCCAGCCACCGGCTCGCCGTGCGCAGCGCCAACGCTTCATCGGTCGGGTCGACGGCAGTCACCGTGTTCGAGGTGCTGCCTGAGTTCGGTGACCTGCCCGATGCCTCGCTGGTCTCTGGCGACCTGCGGCGGATGCTGGCCGGGCGGCTGGACGTGGCGGACCGCCTGGACCGGCGGGCACAGGCGGCACCGCCGCGTTTCGCCCTGGCGCCGCCGCCCAAGGTGACGCTGGTCGACGACGCCTCTGAGCTGGCGACCGTGGTGGAGGTCCGGGCCCACGACGGACCCGGCCTGCTCTGGCGGATCGGACGGGCACTGGGCGAGTGCGGCCTGGACGTACGGACGGCCAGAGTGGAGACGCTGGGCGCCGAGGCGGTCGATGTTTTCTACGTGACCGACGCTGACGGCAAGCCACTGACCGGCACGGAATTGCGTCGTGACGTAGTCGACGCGGTACTGAACAGCTTGCGGACCCAGGAACCACCGTCTGTTCGGTAGCCTGGGGTTGTGTTTGAGACCCTTTCTGACCGGCTGACGCAGGTATTCAAGGGGCTGCGTGGCCGCGGCAGGCTGACCCCTGAAGATATCGACGCCACCTGCCGCGAGATCCGCATCGCCCTGCTCGAGGCGGACGTCGCGCTGCCTGTCGTCCGGCCGTTCATCGCGCGGGTCAAGGAGCGGGCGCTCGGCGCGGAGGTATCCGGCGCGCTGAACCCGTACCAGCAGGTCGTCAAAATCGTCAACGAGGAGCTTGTCGGCATCCTCGGCGGCGAGACCAGGCGGCTGCGGTTCGCGAAGGAGCCGCCGACCGTCATCATGCTGGCCGGCCTGCAGGGCTCCGGCAAGACCACGCTGGCGGGCAAGCTCGGCCGCTGGCTGAAGGCCCAGGGCAACACGCCCCTGCTGGTCGCCTGTGACCTGCAGCGGCCGAACGCGGTCCAGCAGCTCCAGATCGTCGGCGAGCGGGCAGGCGTGCCCGTGTTCGCCCCTGAGCCCGGTAACGGTGTCGGCGACCCGGTCCAGGTGGCACGGCAGTCGCTGGAAGAAGCCAAGCACCAGCAGTACAACATGGTCATCATCGACACCGCGGGCCGCCTCGGCGTGGACACGGAGATGATGGCGCAGGCCGCCGCGATCAGGGACGCCGTCCAGCCGGACGAGGTCCTGTTCGTGGTCGACGCGATGATCGGCCAGGACGCCGTGGCGACGGCGCAGGCGTTCCTCGACGGCGTCGGCTATGACGGCGTGGTGCTGACCAAGCTCGACGGCGACGCACGGGGCGGTGCCGCGCTGTCCATCGCGTCGCTGACCGGGCGCCCGATCATGTTCGCGTCCACGGGCGAGAAGCTCGAGGACTTCGACATGTTCCACCCGGACCGGATGGCGTCCCGGATCCTGGACATGGGCGACGTGCTCACGCTGATCGAGCAGGCCGAGAAGGCGTTCGACATCGACCAGTCGATGAGCCTGGCCGGCCGGCTCGCCTCTGGCGAGGGCTTCACCCTGGAGGACTTCGTCGAGCAGTTGGCCATGGTCCGCAAGATGGGACCGATCGGCAACCTGCTCGGCATGCTGCCCGGCATGGGCCAGCACCGGGAGGCGCTCAGCCAGGTCGACGACAAGAGCCTGGACCGGGCCGAGGCGATCGTCAGGTCGATGACGCCGGAGGAACGGCGCAACCCCAAGGTCATCAACGGGTCGCGGCGGCTGCGCATCGCCAAGGGCTCAGGCGTGGCGGTCGGCGAGGTCTCGCAGCTGGTCAAGAACTTCTTCGAGGGCCAGCGCCAGATGAAGCAGGTCTTCGCCAACGGCATGCCGGGGATGCCCGGTATGCCAGGCCTGGGCGGACGCCGCTCCGCGAAATCCTCCCGCAAGAAGGGCAAGAAGGGCGGCGGCCGTGCCACCTCCGGTGGCGCGCAGCGTACCGCGGCCGCGGCCCAGGCCCAGCCGCAAGCCGGGCAGCCGCAGGCCGGGCAGCCGCAGATCGATCCGGCCGCGCTGAACCCCGCTGCGGGCGGGTTCAACCTGCCCGAGGGATTCGACCTGAGCGAGAGCCTGGCCAACCTGTCCAACATGCCCACGCCGCCGCCCGGTCTGGCGAACCCGAACCAGGGCAACGTCCCTGCCGCGTTCCGCGGCAAGCGCAAGAAGAAGTAGCGGTCAGCTTTCCGGGGACTCAGCTTTCCGGGGACTCAGCTTTCCGGGGACAGGGCGCGGACGGTGCCGATGGTGTCGGCATCGGCGGCGCTCTTGTCGTCGCGGTAGCGCAGCACGCGGGCGAACCGCAGCGCGAGCCCGCCGGGATACCGGGGCGAGCGCTGCACGCCGTCGAAGGCGATCTCCACCACGAGTTCGGGCCGGACGTAGACCGTGTACGAGTCGCGGCGGGTTTCCAGTTCCAGCAGCCGCGTCGTCTGCCAGGTGAGCAGTTCGTCGGTCAGCCCCTTGAACGTCTTGCCGAGCATGACGAACCCGCCGGTCTCCGGGTCGCGGGCGCCCAGGTGCAGGTTGGACAGCCATCCGTGGCGCCGCCCGTGACCCCACTCCACGGCGATCACCACCAGGTCGAGCGTGTGCCGCGGCTTCACCTTGATCCAGCCGGCCCCGCGCCGCCCGGCCGCGTACACGCCGTCCAGCGACTTGACCACGACCCCCTCGTGTCCGTGCGCCAGCGCGTCCTTGAAGAACGCCGTGGCCTCGTCGGCGGAGCCGGTGACGACCTGCGGCATCAGCATGGCGGCGGGGAGGAGGCCGGCCAGCGCCGCCCGCCGCCGCGCGTACGGCTGGTCGATGAGATCCGCGCCGTCCAGGTGCAGCACGTCGAAGAAGAACGCCGACAGGGATACGCCAGAACCCGACGATGCCGCGCGCGAGGCCGTGTCCTGGAAGGCCATCGGCCTTCCGTCCGGCCGCAACGCGATCAGCTCACCGTCGAGCACGGCGGTCCGCGCAGGCAGCGCGGCCAGGATCGCCACGACCTCGGGCATCCGCGAGGTGATGTCATCCAGCGTCCTGGTGAACAGCCGCACGTCGCCGTCGACGACATGGGCCTGCACCCGGATCCCGTCGAGCTTCCACTCCACGCCGGCCTGGCCGGGCACCTTGTCCAGCGCGTCCGCGATGGACGGCGCGCTGGCGGCCAGCATGGGCCGCACCGGCTGGCCCGGCTCCAGGCCGAACCCGGCCAGCGCGCTCTCCCCGCCGGACAGCGCGGCCGCGGCCACCGGCGCGAGCGAACCGCGCAGCATCGCGGCCCGCCGCACGCTGGTCACCGGAACCTCGGCCGCCTTCGCGACGGCGTCGGTCATCACCCCCTCGAGCGCGCCCTGGCGGAGCTCGCCGGACAGGAGGCGCATGATGAACTGCTGCTCCGCGGCGGTGGCCCGGCCGAACAAATCGGCGACAAGCGCCCGCCGCACCGCCACCGAACCCGCGCCGGCCACCGCGCCGATGGCGGAGAAGGCGGCGTCTGTCTCGGGCAGCGTCAGTGTAGGATTCGCGGCAAATGTGCCGGTAGCGTCCCGCAGGGTCGCCCAGCCCACGCCGATCTGCCGCTGGGGCAGGTCGCCGGACAGGTAGGCGACAGCGATCGGCACCTCGTCGGGCCCCGCCTCCCGCAATGCGGCGGCCAGCGCAGCTATCTTCGCGAGCCGGCCGCTGGTGGCGGCCACCTCTTCGGAAACCGTGACGATCGAGGCTAGCTGCATGAAGCCTAGATTAGCTACGCCCGAACACGCGCCGTCGCTTCTGGTCCGGTGTCCACAGCCAGTATCCGACCGGGAACAGCCGGATGTGCAGCCGCTCGTCGGCCTCACCCCACAGCCCGCGGCGCAGCGTGATCACCACGACGATCGCCACCAGGCCGAGGACGATGAAGTACCACACGTTGTAGGAGGCCAGTTCCTGCTGGAGCACCATATAGACGATCGTGCCGATGATCGGCCCCTCGATCGTGCCGATCCCGCCGATCACCACGGCGAACGCCATCTTCGCCGTCCACTGCACGCTGAACACCGCGCTCGGCTCCACGTTCAGTGCGCTGATCGCCTGCAGCCCGCCGGCCGCCCCGCAGCCGATCCCCGCGACGACGAACACGAGCATGCGGGCGAACCCGACGCGCACCCCAGAACTGCGCGCCGCCACCTCGTCGTCCCTGATCGCGGTCAGCACGAGGCCGACCCGTCCGCGCAGCAGCAGGTACATGCCCGCCAGCGCCAGGACGGTGACCGCCAGCCCGATCCAGTAGGTGTACGCGGTGAGAACCGCGGAGGTCAGGTTCGGCGTGTGCGGCAGCGACATGCCGGTGCCGCTGCCCCACGCGGAGTTCCGTTCGACGAGCAGCATGACGGTGGTGGCGAGCACCCAGGTGGCGATCGCGAAGTACCCGCTGCGCAGCCGGGAGACCAGCCACCACAGCGGTATCGCGCACACCCCGCTGCCAACCGCTGCGATCGGCACACCGGTGAACATCGAGATGCCGTGGATGTTCAGCACCAGCACGAAGTACGCGCCGATCCCGACGAACGCCTGCTGACCCACCGAGACAAGGCCCGCGTAGCCGGCCAGCAGGTTCCACATGCTGGCCAGCGTCAGCACGATGAACGCCTGGATGAGCAGGTCGAGCGTGCCCGAGCCGTAGACGTACGGGAGCATCGCGAACACGGCGACGACGATGAGCGCGCCGATCCCGGTCCAGGCGACGTTCCTTCGCGATCGTGTCACTTGGTACATGACTAGGCCCTCCTCGCGGTCAGCCCCTGCGGCCGCAGCACGAGCACGGCGAGGAAGACGAGGTAACCCGCGAGCAACGAGTCCGCGGGGTTGATCTGGGCGCCGATCTGCTGCGCCACGCCAAGGATGACGCCGCCGACCAGAGTGCCCCACAGCGAGCCGAGCCCGCCGATCACGACCGCCGCGAACGCGAACAGCAAGATCGTGTCGGTGCCGGTGGTGGGGGCAAAGGTGGAGTACATGCCGTACGCGATGCCGGCCAGCGCCGCCGTCGCGAACGCGATCGCCGCCGCGATGCCGAACACGTGCCGGTAGTCGATGCCGCTGAGCTGCGCGGCCTCCTTGTCGTCGGCCACGGCGCGGATCATCCGCCCGTACCGGGACGTGGACAGGAAGTACTGCAGGCCGAGCAGCACGACCACGGCGACGACGAAGACGAGCACGAGCAGGTAGGGAAGCTTGATCTGGCTGGTGACCGAGAACGCGCCGCTGACGATCACGTTGTTCACGCCGAGCGAGTGGTAGTCCGCGTTGACGAACTGGAGCAGTCCGTTCTCCACCACGACCGACAGGCCGAACGTCACCAGCAGCGTGGCCAGGACGCTGCGGTTCAGCGCCGCCTGGATGACCGTCCGCTGCAGCACGTAACCGAGGATGGCCATCAGCGGCACGACGATCAGGAACGACGCCAGCACCGGCACGTGCGTGACCGCGATCACGCCGAGGGCGATGTACCCGCCGACCACGGCGAGGTCGCCGTGGGCCAGGTTGACCACCTTCATCACGCCGAACATCAGCGACAGCCCGCAGGCGAACAAGGCGTACAGACCGCCGGTGAGTACGCCCTCGATAATGTCATTCACCCAGGCCATAACTGTGATTCCTGCTTGGCCAGGCCAAAGTAGGCCGCTTCCACCTGAGCGGCGGTAACGTCGGCCGGCGTGCTTTGCAACGTGGTTCGGCCCTCCAGCAGGCAGTGGATGTGCGTGGCCACCCGCAGTGCCTGGCTCACGTCCTGTTCGACGATCAGCGCGGTGATCCCGGTCTGCAGGATCTGCGGCAGCATGGCGTAGATGCGCTGGACGACGACCGGGGCCAAGCCGAGCGACAGCTCGTCCAGCAGCAGCACGCGGGGGTTGGCGACCAGCGCGCGGCCGATCGCCACGGACTGCTGCTCGCCGCCGGACATCTGCTCGGTGCGCTGGTTCCTGCGCTCGCGCATCCACCCGAACAGCTCATAGACCCGCTCGATCGTCCACTGGCCTTTCGCCGAGTAAGTGGCGCCGACCTGCAGGTTCTCCTCGAGGGTGAGGGAGGGGAACAGCCGGCGTCCCTCGGGGACCATGACCAGGCCGCTGACGGCGCGGCGCTCGGGGCGGAGCCGGGTCACGTCCTTGCCGTCGAACGTAATCGTGCCGGACGTGGGGTGATGCAGGCCGCTGATCGTGCGCAGCAGCGTGGACTTGCCGGCCCCGTTGGCGCCGATGATCGCGTATACCTCGCCTGGCTCGATCTTGAAGCTCACCTGGTCCAGCGCCTTGAGCTGGCCGTGGTGCACGGTGAGGCCGCGGACTTCGAGCAGGGTCACGTGGTTTCCTCTTTTTGGGTGAGGGAGGTCGTGACTTCGGTGCCGAGGAACACCTCGCGGACGGCAGGCTGGGATAGCACCTCTTGCGGATTTCCGTCGCCCACGATCGAGCCGCCGGCCAGGCAGATCAGCCGGTCGACGACCGGCGTCAACGCGCGGACCACATGCTCGATCCAGATGACGGTGACGCCCTGGTCGTGAATGCTCTTGACGATCTGGACCAGCTGCGCGACCTCGGGGTCGGTGAGTCCGCCGGCCACCTCGTCGAGAAGCAGCAGTTTCGGCCCGGAGGCGAGTGCCCGGGCCAGCTCCAGCCGCTTGCGCTGGAGCAGGCCGAGCCGCGCGGCCGGCAGGTTCGCCTGGCCGATCATCGCGGTCCGCTCCAGCGCGGTGGTGGTGGCGTCGTAGCTGGCCCGGCGCCGCAGCCCGCCGCCTTGCTGGGCCGCGACGAGCACGTTCTCGAACACGGTCATGTCGGTGAACGGGCGCGGCACCTGGTAGGTGCGGCCGACGCCGAGCCGGCATCGCGCCGCCGCGTCCAGCTTGGTGACCGTCTTGCCGTCGAAACTAACCTGGCCGGCATCGGGAACCAGGTCGCCGGAAATGAGGCCGAACAGGCTGGTTTTGCCAGCGCCGTTCGGCCCCACGATGCCGACTGTGTCTCCGGCCCCGATGGCCAGCGACAGCTCTTCCGCGATGACGACCCGGCCGAAGCGCTTCGTCACGCGGTCGAGGTTGAGCAGTTCTCGGGTCATGCGTTGGTGGGTTCCAGGGTGCCGGTCAGCGGCACGTTGGGCATCAGCGTGTTGTCCACCACGTACATCTCGTACGGGTACTTAGTGCCCTTCTTCCACTGGACACCCACGCACGGGGTGTCCACCACGCCGGGTGCCGGGTTCTTGCTGGAGGCCCAGTTGAGCTGGCCGGCGATCCCGGTGATGTTCACCTTGGTCAGCGCGTCCGCTAGCTCGGCCTTGTTGTGCGGGTCGCTGACGGCGCTGAACGCGGCGTACGCGACCTCGAAGAGGCTGTAGTTGGACAGCGACTGCACCCACTGGGAGCCGGTGGCGGACTCGAACCCGTTCGCGATGTCCATGCAGGTCTCACCGGTCAGCGAGGAGGTCCACGGCATGTTGGGCGTCCACCAGGCGTCAGTGGCGACGTTGATCACCAGGTCGCCGAGCGCCTGCACATCGGTGGGGAACAGCAGCACCTTGGCCACGGTCGCCAGCTTCGGCTTGTAGCCGAGCTGCGCCGCTTGCTTCCACATCGTGTTGAAGTCCGGCGGCAACGGCACGTTAGTGAAGAAATCGCACTTGCTCGAGATGAACTGATTGATCATCGAGGAGTAGTTGGTGGTGCCGTCGGTGTAGGCCGGCGGGTCGATCAGCGTGTAGCCGGCCGGCTTGGCGAAGATCGGCCACGCGGCGCGGAAGGCGTTGCCGTCGTCGTCGTTCGGGAATGTGCAGCCGGCGGTCTTGTCGGTGCCGAGCTGCTTGCGGATCCGGTTCCACATCGCGATGAACGCCAGCGCCAGGTCGTTCACGCCGAGGAAGTACATGGTGTTCCACTTGGGCTTGAACGTCGACTTACCAGGGGTCGGGTTGCCGCCCAGGTTCTGGTACCAGGCCTGCCAGGGGACGTTGCCGGCGACGCAGGGCGTGCCGAGCTTCTCCGCCGTGGTGGCGACCGGGACACACGTCTCGGGGGTGGACGAGGTGACGATCAGGTCCACGTTGTCGCTCTGGATCGCCTGGCTGGCGATCTGGCCGGCCCGAGTCGGGTCGGACTGGGTGTCGTAGGACTTGATCTGGACCGGGTAGGTCTTCCCGCCGATCTTGAATCCGTTCTTGTACTGCGACGTGGCCTGGATCTTGCCGAGGATCCAGTCGTCGGAGGTGGCGAACTCGGCCAGGTCGCCAGTCACCGGCTGGATGAACGCGATCTTGATCGGAGTGGCGCTGGAGCTGCTGCTGCCGGAGCCGCCGCTGCTGCCGCCGCTGGGGGAGTTGCCCTTGATGCTGGAGCTGCACGCGGAGAGCAGTCCGCCGCCGCCCACGACAGCAGCGCTGGCGCCCGCCGCGCGGAGCACGCCGCGACGGCTGAACGCGTTACTGCTCACTGCTGAATCGGCACCGCTTGCTGAATCGGCACTGCTTGCTGAGTCGGCGGGGCGCCCGGTCTGGTCAGTCATTGCGGTATCGATCTCCTTTGAGCCTCGCTGTGGCGTTGAGGCCGCGCCCGGGACGCGGGATCGCGTCTGAATGTGTCACTGTCGGCCACCTTCTGGGCGCAGATCGCCTAAATATGATCCAAATCGACTACTGAAGGGGGATTCGGCGTGAGCGCCGTGTGACCAGATCCTTGACTGTCGGCCTAGGCCCTTAGGTTGTGCGCTCTGCGAACGAACGTACATATCTAGAACGGTAGGGCAACGATAAGATGCCTGTTAGCAATAATCAACGCACGTTATGTAACTGTTTCATGGCAACATCCGGGTCTGTGGCGGTTAGTGCGGCGATGGCGCTCAGCAGGTGATC
>DASXDG010000262.1:0-13267 GCA_036490795.1 Streptosporangiaceae bacterium | reverse complement strand
CTACCGGCCCGGTTCCCGGACGGTCGCCTGCCAGAGCATGCGCTGACAGAGACCTAGTGAGAGCCCCGGGCCAACGGCCCGGGGCTCTTTTCTTTTTTCCAGCCCTTTCTTTTCACCAAGATTCTTTTCCACCAGATGGAGGCGGACAGCATGGTTGTGGTCATGGCGACGGATGCCACAGAACCCGAGGTCGAGGGTGTGGTCGAGCTGGTACAGACGGCCGGGGGCGACGCGTTCGTCAGCCGGGGTGTGACCAGGACCATTGTGGGCCTGATGGGCGACATCGAGCACCTGAGCACGCTGAACCTGCGCAGCATGCCCGGGGTCAGCGACGTGGTTCGGATCTCCGCGCCGTACAAGCTTGTCAGCAGGGAGCACCATAAGGAGCGTTCGGTGATCCAGGTGCTCGGCGTGCCGATCGGGCCGGACACGCTGACCGTCATCGCCGGGCCGTGCGCGGTTGAGACTGCCGAGCAGACGCTCCAGTCCGCGGTCATGGCCAAAGCCGCCGGCGCGTCGCTGCTGCGCGGTGGCGCGTACAAGCCGCGCAGTTCCCCTTACGCGTTCCAGGGCCTTGGCGAGGCCGGGTTGAAGATCCTCGCCGAGGTGCGCGCCGAGACCGGCCTCCCGATCGTGACCGAGGTGGTTGATCCGGGTGACGTGGACCTGGTCGCCAGCTACGCCGACATGCTCCAGGTCGGCACCCGCAACATGCAGAACTTCCCGCTGCTGCAGGCCGTGGGCGGAGTGGGCAAGCCGGTCATGCTGAAGCGCGGTATGAACGCGACCATCGAGGAGTGGCTCATGGCCGCCGAATACATCGCGCAGCGCGGCAACCTCGACATCGTGCTGTGCGAGCGCGGCATCCGCACGTTCGAGACGGCCACCCGCAACACCCTGGACATCAGCGCGGTCCCGGTTGCGCAGCGCCTCTCGCACCTGCCGGTCATCGTCGACCCGTCCCACTCCGGTGGCCGCCGTGAACTGGTGCTGCCGCTGTCCAGGGCGGCGATCGCCGTCGGCGCCGACGGCATCATCGTCGACGTGCACCCGCACCCGGAGTCGGCGCTGTGCGACGGCCCTCAGGCCCTGGTGGAATCCGACCTGCGCGAACTGGCCAGCGTGGCCGCGCACCTGTCCCCGCTGGTTGGCCGCACGCTGACCCCGGCACCGGCACCGGTCAAGCTGCCCGCGGTAGCGGCCGGGTAGCCGGATGAACAGCGCGTTCGCGCTCGGGACATTGCGGGTGAAGACTGTAAGACATGTTCGAGGGGCTGGTCGGCCAAGGCCAGGCGACCGCGGCGCAGAGCGCGCACATCCCGTTCACGCCCAGCGCGAAAAGGACCCTGGAGCTTTCCCTGAGCGAAGCCCAGCTGCTCAGCCACGACTACATAGGCACTGAGCATCTGCTGCTCGGGTTGCTGGGCCTAGGAGAGGGGCCCGCGTACGAGGTGCTCACCGCCCACGGCGTCGACCTGGAGACGGCGCGGGCGGAGGTCACGAGACTGCCGCACGAGCACGAAGCCAGGTAGAAGCAGTAGTGCTGTTATGACTCCTGACGGTATTCCTGCGCGGTGCGGGCGAGTTGCTCGGCCAGTTCGTCGGCGTCCAGCCTGGCTTCGATGCGGTGCAGGTCGGAGACCTTGGCCTTGGTCTCCACCCGGCGCGGGGTGAGCAGCGAGCAGCAGTCCTGGTCGGGCAGTTCGGAGATGGCCAGGGTCCGGATGCGGCGGGCCTCAGCCATGATCTCGGTCTTGTCCCACCCGATCAGCGGGCGGAAGATCGGCATCCGGACCGCGTCGTCAAGCGCCACGAGGTTGGTGAGCGTCTGGCTGCTCACCTGACCCAGCGAGTCGCCGGTCACCAGCGCGGCGCCGCTCATGCGCCTGGCCAGCGCGGCGCCGGTCTTCAGCATCAGCCGGCGTTGCGCGACGATCTGCAGCCGGTCGGCGCCTGAGCTGGCGAGCGCCTGCTGCGCCTTGCCGAACGGGACCACGAACAGCCGTGATCCGCCCTGGAACCGGTCCAGGCCGCGGACCAGCGCGTACGCCTTGTAGATGGATTCGGGGCCGGTGAGCGGCATCCCGGAGAAATGCAGGAAAACGCAGCGCATGCCGCGGCGCATCATGCGGTAGGCGGCCACCGGCGAGTCAATTCCGCCCGACATCAGCGCGACACCGCGGCCGCTCATTCCCACCGGGAGCCCGCCCTGCCCCTCGAGCCCTTCGGTGAAAACGAACACCTCGTCCTCGTCGACCTCCACGAACACCTCGGTGTCCGGGTGCTTGAGGTTGACCGCGAGGCCGTGCGCGTGCTGGATCTGTTTGCCGATCAAGATGGCGAGTTCGGTGGAGGTGAGCGGGAAGCGCTTATCCCTGCGCCTGGCCCTGACCGCGAACGCCCCGGAGCCGGGACCGGTCAGGGCGACCGCGGCCGCCACCGTCGCCTCGGCGGTCTTGGGCATCCGCGACGGCGTGCAGACCCGGACGATGCCTGGGATGTCCCGCATCCGCTCGGCGACGTCGCTTGCCGCGCGCGCCCAGCCCTGCTCACCACGGTCGGCGCCGTCGGCGATCTGGAGCAGGATCACGCCGTCGCGCTGCCGGAGGGTGACCGGAACACCGATCTCCCGCAGGGCCGCGCGGATATTGCCCTGCAGCATATGGTCGAATTGGGTTCGGTTCCGTCCCTTGAGGACGATCTCACCGAGCTTGAGCAGGACACACGGCTCGCTGTTGGCGGCAAACACTGGCATCTCTACAGTTTGCCAGCATCGGGGTGGTGCCAGCGGTAGCTATAAAACTGGGGCTAGCCCCAGTGTCTCGCGCGGGTCCAGGCAATAGCGTCACATCGTGAGCGTGAATGACGAAATCCGGGCTTCGGCGGCTGCCCACCGTGACCTTGGGCCTGGCTACGAGAACGCTGTGGCCGAGGGTCTGGTCGAGCGGATCGGCGAGGAAATCGACCGGCGGGTCGACGCCAGGCTCTACGGCGCCATGCGGCAGCCCGTTCCGGAGCCGGCCCGACCGGCACCGACGCGACCGAAGGCCGGCCTGGGCGTTGCGCCGGTGTTCCTGGCGCTCGGCTCGATGGGCCTGGGGATCGCCGCGACCGCCGTGGTGCTCCACCCGGGCCAGGGGGCCAGCGGTGGCATGGGTGCCCTCGTGGCCCTCATCTGGCTCGTCATCGGCGCGATCAACGTCGTCTACGCGCGGCGTCGTTAGCCGAATGGCCCCGCCTCGGGGGTGACCGCGCAGAGCAGGCGGTTGTCGCCGCGCTGCCACAGCGTGCCGATCTCCGCGAAACCCGCCGCCGTGAGCGCGTCCACATGGGTCTGCAACTGAGAGGACTCCGTGCCGTGATGCCCGGCGTCGACCCGGCGCCGGTCGCGCTCCGCGCTGTAACCGGCCAGGACCGGGTCGGCCGCCACCGCTTCCCACCAGCCAGACCAGCTCTCCGCGTGCCCGGCCGGGAAACGCCTGGCGTCTTCCCGCTCACGGATCGCGGTCTCAAGTCGCGCCAGCACCGGGCTCTGCTTGGCGCCTACCTTGAAGTGATCGCCGTTCAGCAGCAGCCCGCCGGGCTTGAGTACGGACGCCAGCTCGGCGTAGAACGCACGCAGTTCGGGCTCGGGCAGCCAGTGCAGGGCGGTGGTGCTCACCGCCACGTCAGCGGGGCGGTCCAGGCCCAGCCGGGCCGGCCAGCCCGCCATCCGCAGGTCCAGGTCAACCACCCGCAGGTCAGGATGCGCGGCGCGGGCCAACGCGAGCGTCACCGGGTCGGCGTCGATCCCGATGACCGTGGCCAGCGGCAGCCGCTCCTTGAGCCGGACCGAGAGCGAACCGGGGCCGCACCCGATGTCCAGCACGACCGGATCCTCGCGGCCGGCCCCCGCCTCGACCGCGTCGATGAGCGCCACGAACCTGTCCTCGCGATCGGGCAGTGAGACCTCCTGCTGACGGTCCCACCGCTCGATCCACTCCCGCGCCGTCCGCTGATCAAGATCCGGCATGACGTCCTCTCCTGTAACTGACTCTGTTGTAACTGGCGTTTCTTGTAACTGGCTAGAATGATGAAGACAGTCACGACCCTAGCCCGCGAGAAGGTAACTGGTCAAGTGGATTTCAACAGTCACACAGATACGGTGGTGCAGATCGCCGTCGGGCTGGCCAATCTGCTTACCCCCGGATTCCGCCGAGGCCGCGCCTACGAGCCGCCGCAGGACGAGGAACGGACCGCCGCGGTGAACGAACTGCTGCGTTCCGGTGGCGGGCGGCGGATGGCGTCATGGGAGGAGGCGGCGTCGCTGAGTTTCGTCGCGGCCGAGCTCCGCGCGGTGTTCGCGGCGGATTCCGTGGACGACGCGGCCCGCCTGGTGAACGACATGCTCTCCCGGACCGGGGCCAGGCCGGCCCTGGAGCGGCACGACGGCGAACCGTGGCACCTGCACTACCACGCCGCCGACAACTCCTTGGTGGACGGCTGGGCGGCTGGGATGGCGGCCGGACTTGCGGTCGTGCTCGGCGGCGAACTGTACGACCGGCTCGGCGTGTGCACCGCGGCGCGGTGCGACCGGGTGTATGTGGACACCTCGCGCAACGGGACCCGGCGCTACTGCTCGACTTCCTGCCAAAATCGGGTCAAGACGGCAGCATTCCGGGCACGACTACCCGAGGTCAGGTCCAGTTAGCCGACGACGTTTTCGATTCGTTATCTTAGGCGGCCCGCTATCTGCGCCAGGCAGCCCAAAAATGTCAGACCCTCGTCGTAACGTGATCTGCATGATGAACCTAACGCGCCGACGCCGCACCAGCTCGTCAGCAAAGCCTGCCGCGACGAAGCCCAGAGCTGCCGCCGCGAAGTTCATCGACGCCCGCATGGGGACGGTCTCCCGCGACGTCAGCACGGCCGGCTGGTCGACACAGATCGTGCCAGGCGACGAATACGCGCCGCCGTGGGCGTACACCGTCGGTCTGTGGGCCAGCTACCGCACGCCCGAGTTCGTCATGGCCGGGTTGCCCGTCGAGCACATGACGATCATCTTGAATTCCGTCGCCGAGCGCGTCGCGGACGGGGAGAACATCGACGTCGCGGACGAGCTCAACGGGATCTGCCCGTGCTCGCTCACCGTCCGCCCGGTACACGCGAGCTGGCGGCGTACGAACATGCTAGCGATCTCCGACCGCTACTACGGCTACATCCGCCCCGGCTACCTGCAAGTGGTGTGGCCGGACCGCAAGGGGCGCTACCCAGGGGACCGCGGATTCCAGGGCCGCTACGACGGCAGGCAGCCGATGCTGTGGCTGCCCATCGAGGATCACCCGCCCGGCGCGTGGACCTGGCTCGATAAATAACTTGCTGGTCAACGGCGTGAGCGGTTAGCGTCGTACGGGGCTCAGGGTTTGAACGGTTATTCAGAAGGGACGGGGAACGATGTTGCGGGCGCGCCTCACCAGGCGGTATCCGGTGCTGGCGATCAGGGACTTCCGGCTTCTCATGCTGGACCGGCTGCTCGCACCAGCTTCCGCGGGCTTCTCCATGGTCGGTGTCTCCTTCGCGGTACTGAAGATCACCGGCTCTCCCGCCGCGCTGTCCTACGTCCTCGCCGCGCAGATCGCGCCGTCGCTGGTGTTCGCGCTGGTCGGCGGCGTCGCCGCTGACCGGTTCCCGCCGCAGCGCGTGATCATCGCGGCGAACCTGATGATGGCGGTCGGCGAGGGCACGTTCGGCCTGCTGGTGCTGACCGGACCCGGCGGCGGGCATCCCCCGCTGTGGGCGATGATCGCGCTGGAAGCGATGACCGGCACCGGCATGGCCATCTTCTATCCCGCCTCGCAGGCGCTGCTCCCCCGGCTGGTCTGCGACTCGATGCTGCAGGACGCGAGCGCGATCAGCAGGATGGGCATGAACACCGGCCTGATGGCCGGCTCGGCCGCGGGCGGGCTGCTGGTCGCGGCGGCGGGCCCCGGCTGGGCACTGTCGCTGTGCGGTATCGGCATGCTAGGTACCGTCCCGCTGATGCTGGCCATCAAGGGCGCGCGTGACCGGCTTGACGTGGACCGCTCCTCGGCGCCGTCGATGCTCGGGGAGTTGCGCGACGGCTGGTCGGAGTTCCGCTCGCACACCTGGCTGTGGGTAATCGTGGCGCAGTTCTGCGTGGTTATGATGGCCTGGTACGGAGCGTTCTCCGTGCTCGGCCCGGTGGTGGCCAGGACGCACCTGGGCGGTCCCGCGGCCTGGGGCGCGATCACCGCCGCCGACTCGCTCGGGCTGATCGCGGGCGGGATCGTGTCGCTGCGCCTCACGCCGCGCAGGCCGATGCTGTTCGTCGTGGTCACCGGCGGCGCGATCGCGATCTCGCCGCTGGCCCTGGCGATGGTGCTGCCGTTGCCGGTGCTCTGCCTGACCTCGTTCGGGCTCGGGGTGTTCATCGAGATGATGATGGTGCAGTGGACCGTGGCGATGGCCAGGAACATCCCGGCCGGGATGCTGGCCAGGGTCTCGTCCTACGACGCGCTCGGATCGGTCATGGCGATGCCGGCCGGCGCGCTGATCGCCGGGCCGCTCGCCGCCGCGATCGGGGTGTCGGCCACTCAGTACTGGGCGGCTGGCGCGATCCTCGTGGCGTCGGCGCTGGCGCTCATCCCCCGCGAGATCCGCACCCTGCGCACCATGGCTTCTGGCGAGGAGGCTACCGAGCCGGCTCACCTGGTCGATACGTACTGATCGATCTCGCTGAGGAACGGCTCGAGCGCGGCGGGCGGGGTGATACCGGTGGGGGTCGCCGCGTAGATGACCCGCACCGGTGAGTCGTCGGGGTGCAGCGGCACCAGCACCACATCCGCCCGTACCGAGCTCTTCGCCAGGGACGGGATCAGCGTAATGCCGAGGCCGGCCGCGACGAAGCCCTGCTTGGCCACCCATTCGCGGACCACGTACGCGATCCGCGGCTGGAAGTCCGCGGACGCGAACAGGGTTTCCTCCGGCCGGTCCCGGCCGGCGATCCAGTCGTCGCCGGCCAGCTCGGCCAGCCGGACCTGAGCCTGCCCGGCGTACCGGTGGGACGGGTGCACGGCCACGAACATCGTGTCGTCGAGGACATGCCGCAGGGTCAGCCCGTCCAGCAGGCCGTCGACCGCGGAGGTGACGATAGCGACATCGAGCTCACCGGCCCTGAGGCAGGGGACCAGGTCGCGGACGAGCCCCTCGGCGATGGTCAGCGCGACGTCCGGGCAGGAGGCACGGAACGCGGCGACCACGGTCGGGATGAGCGCCGTACCCGCGGTCGGGAACGCCCCGACCCGCAGCGCGCCAGCGCGCAGCTCGCGTAGCGCCCGCAGGTCCGCACGGGCCAGCGCCAGCCTGCCGGTGAGCACCTCGGCGTGCGGCAGCAGGCAGTGCCCGGACTCGGTCAGCCGGATGCCGCGCGGCAGGCGGTCGAACAACGTCGCGCCGAGTTCTGCCTCCAGGGTGGCCACCTGCCGGGACACCGCGGACTGCGTGTAGCCCAGCGTCCCCGCGGCCGCGGTGAACGAGCCGGAGGTGGCGACCGCCCGGAACACGGCGAGCAGATCGGTATCCATACCGCTTCAGCATATCTTTGATGCGACAGGCTCGCTTGCCGCATGGCTCTCGGCGCCCTGATCGAGATCGAGGTCACCGCCGTGCTCTGACCCACGACGAGGCCGGGCCCGCCCCCGTTCGGACGGCCCGGCCTCTTGCCCTGCTAGCTATACGTTCTTCGCGTACGACCGGAACGTCACGACCGACACGGCCACGCACACCACCGCGAGTGCCAGCAGCCCGCCGCAGCGCACCGCGACCGCGGACCAGTCGGGCGAGGCAGTGAGCACCGAACGCCCGATCTGCACCACCCAGTTGAGCGGGTTGCGCGAGGCGATGGCCTGCATCCAGCCCGGCATCAGCTGGGTCTGCATGAACGCCGAGGACATGAACATCAGCGGCAGCATGAAGAACGTGTACACGCCGATGATCGCCTCACGGGAGCGGAGCAGCATGCCGACCGTGTTGGACAGTGCACCGAACACGACCCCGACCAGGATCGACGCCACGACCAGCACGGCGCATCCGCCGACGCCACCCGGGTAACGCGCCCCGCCGGCCAGGCCGAGCACCAAGATGATCAGCGTCTGCACGGTGGTGCCGACCGCCTGCTCGGCTACCGTCGCGTTCATGATGCCGAGCCGGCTGGCCGGGGAGACCAGGAACCGGTTCAGCGTGCCGCGCTCGATCTCCTCGATCATCCCCATGCCCGCCCACATGTTCCCCGACATCGCGTTCATCGCGACGATGCCCGGGATCAGGTAATCCAGGTACGACCCGCCGAAGTGGAAGCCAGGAATGTCGATCACCCGGCGGAACAACTCGCCGAACAAGAACAGCCAGATGGCAGGCTGCACCACGCTGAACGCCAGCACCCACGGCTGCCGCACCAGAGCGTGGATCTTCCGGCCGGTCAGGTAACCGGTGTCCGCTATCGTCGCCGCCATTACTTGCTCGCCCCCACTAGCTCGTTGTCGTTGGTCTCGGCATTCTCTGTGTACTGACGGCCGGTCGTGCGCAGGTAGACCTCGTCAAGCGAGGGCCTGGCCACGGTCACCGACCGGGCCGGATAGCCGGCCCGCTGCAGCGCCGCCAGCACCATCGGCACGGCCGCGGCGCCGTCGTCGCTGCGCAGGGTCACGGTGCTGCTGGCGACGTAGACGTCGCGAGCCTGCGGCAGCGCGGTCAGCGCGCCGTAGACAACGCTCGGGTCCGCGATTGGCGCGGCGAGCTGAGCCTGGACGACGTCGCCGTGCAGCGCGCCCTTCAGTTCGTCGGGCGATCCGGTGATGACCACGCGGCCGTGGTCGACGATGGCGAGCTGGCTGGCCAGCCGGTCGGCCTCCTCCAGGTAGTGCGTGGTGAGCAGCACGGTCAGGCCCTCCGCACCGGCTAGCCTGGCGATCTCCTGCCACATGGCGGCGCGCGACTCCGGGTCGAGGCCGGTCGTCGGCTCGTCGAGGAACAGCACGGACGGCCGGTGGATCAGGCCGAGCGCGACGTCCAGCCGGCGCTGCATGCCGCCCGAATACGTCCGGGCCAGGCGCCCGGCCGCCTCGGTCAGCCCGAAGTGCTCGAGCAGTTCATCCGCACGGGTCCGTACCGACGACCCGCGCATCCCGTACAGGTGCCCCTGCAGCAGCAGGTTCTCCCGCCCGGTCGCGGTCGGGTCGGCGCCGGAGCGCTGCGCGACGACGCCGATCATGCGCCGGACCTGGCCGGGCGAGCGCAGCACGTCGATACCCTCGACGCTCGCGGTACCGGAGTCCGGCCTGGCCAGGGAGGTGAGGATCTTGACGGTGGTGGACTTGCCCGCGCCGTTCGGCCCGAGCAGCCCGAAGATGATTCCGCGCGGGACGGCGATGTCGAGTCCGTCCAGCGCCTTGACGCGGTCTTTCTTGCCGCGTACGGCATAGGTCTTGACCAGCCGATGTGCTTCCACAGCTGAACTCATGGTGATTACTCCTCATGACGGTTTGATCGCACCCCGCGAGGAGAATCCGGCTAAACTATCGAGTGCAGCCTCGTTAGCCGTGACCACGCGGGATCGGTGTGAGGTTTCCAGGCCCCGGCTTGCGTGTTGCCGCACCAAGCCGGGGTTTTCGCTATTTCCGCTCGGCCTCTCCCCTCTTCTCGAGCGCGTCAAGGAGCGCCGGGGGGATCTGCGTCCCCTCCGGCAGCTCGGGCACGTTGCCGCTGCCATCCAGCCCGCCGGCGTCGTGCAGTGTCTGCCAGAAGCCGAGGCCGGGGAAGGTGCCGTTCTCGAATTCGGCGAGCAGGCCGCGCACCCATTCCGCCTCGGCCTTGCGCATCGCCAGGTAGTACTCGTTCTCGATCAGGAACAGCCGGGGTACCTGCTCGGACTCGACCAGCGTCGCGAGCGTGGCCCCGTTTTCCTCGTTCTCCTTGTCGAGCAGGTCCAGCCGCTGCCGCAGCAGCGCCGCGACCTCGTCCGGCGGCAAGCTGCCGGCGTCGCCGAGCCCGGCCTCGAACCGGCTGTACTCGCGCGCCGGCTCGCCGAGCAGCTCACGCAGCCAGTCCTTCACCTCGGCACGCCCGGCCTCGGTGATCCGGTAGGTGGTCCGCTCGGGCTGCCGCCCCTCCCTGACCACCTCAATGGCCTCGATGAACCCGTTCTTCTCCAGGTTCTGCACCACGGTATAGAGCGAGCCCCAGTTGATCTTGATGGCCTGGTCCTTACCGCGCTCACGCAGCACCGACGCCATCTCGTACGGGTACATCGGCCGTTCGTGCAGCTGCACGAGCAGCGTCAGCGCCAGCAGGTTGCCCACCTTCCGCCGCTTCGCCATCCGGCACCACCCCCATCCGCTTCGATCCCGCTGCCCGGCCTTGCTCGTCTGCGAGTCCTCGCTGTGAAGTACTCGTAGACGAGTATAAGCAGACGAGTGCTCGGAGAGCAAGCCCAGGGATGCTTTCATAACTAACAGTGGCGTCGAGGCCCGCGGAGGGGGCTGCCCACAGGGGTTGCCGCCCCCAGAGGTGACGCGACAGGAAGAGCGCACCGACGCCGTGGGAGGCGCCCCCGCGCCCTGCAATCACAGGCGTAACACGGGCCGCCTGATATCGATCCCGCCACCGGGCGCATCGGAGCGTCTAGCGATCAGCGCGGAAGATTTGTCCAACTTTTCTCCGCGTCAACGGGGCCGACTGGCAGTGCCGGGAGGGGCCGCTGTGACGATCAGATGCTGGTGCGGCGTCTGATATCGACGGCACATGTCCAAGAGCGGCGCGAGCGGCTTAGCCGAAGAAGACTTCGGCTTCGGCGTAGCGCTCCGGGGGGACGGTCTTGAGCTCGCTGGTCGCTTCGGCCAGCGGCACGCGCACGATGTCCGTGCCGCGCAGCGCCACCATGACGCCGAACGCCTCGTCATGCACCGCCTCGACCGCGTGTACGCCGAACCTGGTGGCGAGCACCCGGTCATACGCCGTCGGCGTCCCGCCGCGCTGAATGTGACCGAGCACCGTGCAGCGCGCTTCCTTGCCGGTTCGCTTCTCGATCTCGTCGGCGAGCAGCTGCCCGACACCGCCGAGCCGCACGTGACCGAACGAGTCGAGCTGCCCGCTGGCGGTGCTGAGCTCCTCGCCCGCTGGCTGGGCGCCCTCGGCAACCACGACGATCGGCGCGTACCTGGTCTGGAACCGGTGCTGCACGTACGCGCAGACCTTCTCGATGTCGAAGGGGCGCTCCGGGATGAGGATCACGTTCGCGCCGCCGGCCAGGCCCGCGTGCAGGGCGATCCAGCCCGCGTGCCGTCCCATGACCTCGACGATCAGGGCCCGGTGGTGCGATTCGGCCGTCGTGTGCAGGCGGTCGATGGCCTCCATCGCGATGTTCACCGCGGTGTCGAAGCCGAAGGTGTAATCGGTGGCGCCCAGGTCGTTGTCGATGGTCTTCGGCACGCCGACCACGGGCACGCCCTGCTCACCGAGCCGGGTAGCCACGCCGAGCGTGTCCTCGCCGCCGATCGCGATCAGCGCGTCGACGCCCAGGCCGGCCAAGTTGTCCTTGATCCGCTCGATGCCGTTGCGGCCGCCGTTGTCGCCCGTCTTCAGCGGGTTGGTGCGGGAGGAGCCGAGGATCGTGCCGCCGCGCGGCAAGATGCCGCGTACCGCCTGGATGTCCAGCGGCACGGTGTCGCCCTCAAGTGGCCCGCGCCAGCCGTCGCGGAACCCGACGAATTCAAGGCCGTACTCCTGTACGCCCTTGCGGACCACGGCACGGATAACGGCATTAAGACCGGGGCAGTCGCCGCCGCCGGTGAGTACTCCCACTCGCATGTACCCAACCCTATCGGTTCCGCCGGCAACTACTGGCGGGTATCGCTGGTGAGCCCTCGGGCCGAGGAGACCCGGAGGCGAGCCGGGCAGGTAGAGATGGTTTGGTGAGGTCCGTCTCGGTTACTCGGGGGCTTGCGTGTCCTTGGCTTTCGCGGCCAGCTCGTCCTTGGCACGACGGGCGTCGGTGTCGACGTAGTCCTGGCCGGACAGCTTGCCGATCGCCTGCATGATCTCGTCGGTCACCGCGCGCAGTACCTGGCGGTCGGCCTCCTGGCCGCGATATCTGGAGAAGTCGAGCGGATCGCCGAACTTCACGCCCGGCCTGATCCGGATGTTGGGCATCAGCCGCCCAGGCGGCTGGAACTCGAACGTGTTGATCATCGCGCACGGAACCACCGGGGCACCGGACTCGATGGCCAGCCTGGCCACGCCGGTCTTGCCCCGGTACAGCCGGCCATCAGGGCTGCGCGTGCCCTCGGGGTAGATGCCGAGCACATGGCCCTGGGCGAGCACGCGCAGCCCCGTGATGAGTGCGCGCTCGCTCGCCTCCCCGCCGGTGCGGTCGATCGGGATCTGGCCCACGCCGGCGAAGAACGCCTTGGTCAGCAGGCCTTTGATGCCACGGCCGGTGAAGTACTCGGCCTTGGCCAGGAAGGTAACCTTGCGCGGCACCGGCAGCGGCCCGAAGAAATGATCAGAAAACGAAAGGTGGTTGCTCGCCAGGATCACCGGACCGTGTCGCGGCACCTTCCGCACATCGCGCGACCAAGGCCGGAACACGATCTTGAGCGTCGTGCCGAGCGTCGCCTTCACCAGCCAGTAGAACACGCCCACATCGTCGCACGCGCCCGGGGTGTGCGGCGAGCGGAAGCGCATGCGACGATGCGGGCATGTCTGCCCCTGCCACGGTCCTGCCTGGCGCGGAACCGTCGAGCACGCTGGCGGACCGGTCGGCGTCCTGCTCTGCCACGGTTTCACCGGCAGTCCGCAGACCCTGCGTCCATGGGCGGACTACCTCGCCGGCAAGGACATGACGGTGAGCCTGCCCAGGCTTCCCGCGGACTCGTCCTGGTCAACCCGTCGCTGGCGCCGGACACCAAGCTGTTCCTGCTGGCTCCCGTGCTCACGCACGTGATCAGGTCCATGCCGGGAACCGGCAGCGGCATCAAGAAGCCAGGCGAGTATGAGCTCGGCCCGGCCAGCATGCCAGTGCTGCTGAGTGCGCTGCAGGAAAGTCAGGTAACGGTCATTCCGCTGCCCGACGGTTACCACGTCGCCACGCACGATAACGACGCGCAGAGCATCTTCGAAGGTAGCGCCAGGTTCGTTTCCGACCATGCCACCGCGGCGGGCTATCGTTGATGCTGTGCCTGAGTGGGATCCGAACAGCGACGAGGAGTCGCGC
>DASXDG010000261.1:0-11494 GCA_036490795.1 Streptosporangiaceae bacterium | reverse complement strand
GTTTCGCCCGGTATGGGTGTACGGCTCACAGGCAAAGCCTTGGTCCGGGCCCCGCGGCAGGGCCGATCCCGGGCGATCCGGAACAGCAAGTGCCCCTCCTGCCCACCGCGCCGCCGTTACGTAACGCGGCAACTATGTCCGCCACGGTAATTAAGGTTGCTGTGAGCAGCCCTTTCTTCCGTGCCGGACATAATTACCGCGCTGATCACCCGCCAGCCCCGCACCAGCGCACCAGCGGCCAGCGGCCAGCGCCCAGCGCCCAGCGCCCGGCACCAGCGCCCAGCGCCCAGCGCCCGGCACCAGCGGCCAGCGGCCGGCGGCCGGCGCACCAGCGGTCAGCGCCCCGGCGCAACACCGTTACCCGCACCCAAGTACCACTGTTCGTTATGAGAATTTGGCGATTGCCCTCATCTTGTTCATCGCGTCCAGCGCGGCGACCTTATAGGCCTCGGCCAGCGTCGGGTAGTTGAACACGGCATCGACCAGGTAGTCCACGGTGCCGCCGCAGCCCATCACGGCCTGGCCGATGTGCACCAGTTCGGTGGCGCCGGTGCCGAACACGTGCACGCCAAGCAGCGTGCGGTCCTCCAGCGAGACCAGCAGCTTCAGCACGCCATAGGAGTCCCCGATGATCTGGCCCCTGGCCAGCTCGCGGTACCGGGAGACACCAACCTCGAACGGCACGCTGTCCTTGGTGAGCTGCTCCTCGGTGCGGCCGACGAAGCTGATCTCGGGGATGGAGTAGATGCCGATCGGGTGCAGCGGGGTGACCTCATGCAGCGGCTCGCCGCAGGCGTGATGCGCGGCCAGGCGGCCCTGCTCCATCGAGGTGGCGGCCAGGGCGGGGAAGCCGATGATGTCACCGACGGCGTAAATGTGCTCGACCGTGGTCCGGTAGTACTGGTCGACCGAGATCCGCCCCCGCGAATCCGCTGCCAGGCCCGCCGCCGGCAGGCACAGTTCGCTGCTCATCCCCTGCCGGCCCGCCGAGTACATCACCGTGTCCGCGGGGATCTTCTTGCCGCTGTGCAAGGTGGCGATCGCGCCGTCGTTCCTGGCCTCGACCGATGTCACGGTCTCACCGAACCGGAACGTCACGGCCAGGTCCCGCAGGTGATACTTGAGCGCCTCGACCACCTCGTCGTCGCAGAATTCCAGCATCCGGTCGCGCTGTTCCACCACGGTGACCTTGGTGCCGAGCGCGGCGAACATCGACGCGTACTCGATGCCGATCACCCCGGCGCCGGCCACGACCATCGACCGGGGCACCCGCTCCAGGTGAACGATCCCGTCCGAGTCGATCACCGTGCGCTCGTCGAACTGCACGCTGGCCGGCCGGGCCGGGCTCGTGCCGGTGGCGATGACGATCTTGTCCGCGCTGGCCAGCCGCAGCCTTCCGCCGCTGTCGTCGACCTCGACCGTATGCGGGTCGGTGAAGTGCGCGCTGCCGGTCAAGATCGTGACGCCGTTCCTGGTCAGCTGGCTGCGCACGACCTCTGTCTCGCGGCCCACCACATGCGCGGTGCGGGCGGCGAGGTCGGCGATCGTGATCTCGTCCTTGACCCGGTAACTCGCGCCGTACATCTCCCGCTGATCCAGGCCGGTCAGGTACAGGATGGTCTCGCGCAGGGTCTTGGACGGGATGGTGCCCGTGTTCAGGCAGACGCCGCCGATCATGTGGTGGCGTTCGACTATCGCTACCCGGCGGTCGAGTTTGGCCGCGGCGATGGCGGCCTTCTGTCCACCGGGGCCGGAGCCGATGACCAGCACATCGAAGTCGTGCACAGTGTCAGTGTGACCCCAGTTAGCCGGCGCCGCTAGAGGCGGTTGCCACGACGGAACGGGTCCGCGGGTGCAGGCAGGCGTGCTCCTGGACGAAGTCGCCGCCCGTGGTCAGGGCGGGGACGGCCGCGCGGCAGTCGTCGGCGGCCTGCGGGCAGCGGGGCTGGAACAGGCAGCCGGGCGGCTGGCTGCGCTCGTCCAGCGGTGCGAGCGGGATCAGCCGATCGGGACCCGGCTGCTCGATGCCGCGCAGCACCGGGATCGCGGACAGCAGGCATTGCGTGTACGGGTGCGCGGGGTGCTGGATGATCGTGTCGGTGCTGCCGTGCTCGATCACCATGCCACGGTAGATCACGTACAGCGTGGTGTCCGGACCTAGGTAGCGCGCTGTGGCCACGTCGTGGGTGATGAACAGCACCGACACGCCGACCTTCGCGCGCAGGTCCTGGAGCAACTGCAAGATGCCGAGGCGCAGCGACACGTCGATCATCGATACCGCCTCGTCCGCGACCAGCACCTCCGGGTCGACGGTCAGCGCGCGGGCGATGACGACGCGCTGGCGCATGCCGCCGGACAGCATGTGCGGGTAGCGGGGCACCACGTAGTCGGGATCCAGGCCGACCAGGCCAAGCAGTTCGGCGCGGCGCTCAGCGGCCCAGTTCGAACTAGCGCCGGTCTGGCGGGCACGCAGTTCCAGCGGGTCGGCGAGGATCTGGCCGATGGTACGGGTCGGGTTCAGCGCCGAGTAAGGGTCCTGGTGGATCATCTGGATCCGGCGGAAGTACGGGGCGCGGTTCCTGGAGGGCAGTGCCTTCATCGACTGGCCGCCAATGATCAGATCGCCGCCGTCGAACTCCTCGAACCCGCACAGGATGCGGCCCAGGGTGGTCTTGCCGCAGCCCGACTCGCCGATGAACGAGACGGCGCCCCGGTCGGGGATCGTGAAGTCGACGCCGCGCAGCGCGCGCACGGGCTCTCGGTGGAGCATGGAGCCGCGCCCGGGGAAGGTCCTGGTGATGCCCTCGGCCGTGATCATTGTGCCTCTCCCGCGGTGACGAAGCAGGCGAACCGGTGATCGCCGGCATAGGTGTCCGGCGGCTCTTCGGAAAGGCAGTCCGGCGTCGCCAGCGGGCATCGCGGCTCGAAGACGCAGCCTTTCCTGGGGATGGACGTCAGGTCCGGCGGGCGGCCGGGCAGCGCCTTGGCCCCGGCGATGTCGCCGGTGATCCGCGGCATCGCGGTCAGCAGCGCGCGGGTGTACGGATGGCGCGGGGTGGCCAGGACACTGGCGGTCGGGCCTTCCTCGACGACACGGCCCGCGTACATGACGGCCATCCGATCGGCGAGATCACCGATGACGCTCATGTCGTGGGAGATGATCAGCGTGGTCAGGTGCCGGGACTCGTGCACCCTCCTGATGATCTCCATCACCTGGGCCTGGGACAGCATGTCCAGCGCCGTGGTCGGCTCGTCCAGGATCAGCACGTGCGCGTTGAGCAGCAGCGCGAACACGATGCCGACGCGCTGGCGCATGCCGCCGGACAGTTCGTGCTGGTAAGAGGACAGAACGCGGGTGGCGTCCAGGCCCATGTCATCGAGCAGCGCCCTCGCCCGGCCGACGAGCGCCCGGCTGTCCCGCTCACCGTGCGAGCGGCCCAGGTCGAGGAGCTGCTTGCCGACCCGCTTGAGCGGGTTGAGTGAGTTCTGCGAGGCCTGGAACACGTAACCGATGCTGGCGCCGCGCACCTTGCGCAACGCACCCTTGCGGAGCTCGAGCACGTCGCCGACCTCGTCGATCTCGACCGAGCCCGCGACCTGGCCGGGAGCGGGGACGGCGTTGAGCAGGGTCAGGGCCAGCGTCGACTTGCCGGAGCCGGACTCCCCCACCAGGCCGGTGATCTGGCCGCGGACCAGGTCCAGGTTGACACGGGAAACCGCGGGCAGCGAGCCTTCCTGCGTACGGAAACAGACGGTGAGGTCGCGGACTCGCACGGCGACGGTGCTTGTTTCCGTCTCCTTCGCGGGGGCCGTCATCAGATCCTCCTCAGCCGCGGGTTGAAGATCTCGTCGCCCACGTTCGCGAGCGTCACCAGCGAGATCGTGAGCAGGAGGATGCAGATGAGCGGGGACAACAGGTACGACAGGGCTCGTGTGCTGGTCAGCGCGTCGGCCTGGAACACGGCGTTGTTGAGCATCACGCCCCAGTTGCTTGAGCTGTACTTCACCACGCCGAGGAAGAACAAGCCCACTTCTGTGTAGATGAAGCCGGTGAGCTGCATCATCAGGTTCATGCTGACGTAGGGGGCCACGTTCGGCAAGATCTCGGTCGCGATCACCCGGCGGCCGGGAATGCCGAGGCCGCGGGCCGCCTCCACGAAGCCGCGTTCGCGCAGCGACAGCGTCTGGGCGCGGACCGCACGGGCGATGCCGCCCCAGCCGGTGATGCCGAGCACCAGGCCCATCTGCTGCGGCGAGCCGAACGACCAGATCGTGGCGAGCACCATCAGCAGCGGGACGCCGGGGATCGCCAGCACGAAGTCCGTCACCCGCATGATCGGCCGGCCCGCCGAGCGCGGGTAATAGCCGGCGAACAGGCCGGCGGCGGTACCGATGACGAGCGTGACCAGAGCCGCGATGAACGCGGCCAGCAGCACGTAGCGGGCGCCGGTGATGATCAGGGCGAGGATGTCGGTGCCCTCGAAGTCCGTGCCGAGCAGGTGCGCCGTGCTCGGCGGCGCGTAGATGTCGTTCGAGTTGATCGGCAGGTTCTTCGGATACAGGTACGGGCCGATGATGGCCATCAGCGTGAAGAAGAGCACGATCACCAGGGAGATCACCCGGCCCGGCGTGCGGACCAGAAGGCGCCATCTGCTCGCGCTCACCTTCCGCGATCGGGTGACTGCCTGCTGGAGCTGCTCTGGCGGCAGCGCCGCGGTCACTGACATGGCTAGCTCCTGCGCACGCGGGGGTCGATGAGCGGGTAACACAGATCGGCCAGGAAGTTCGCGGCGATCACCGCCACGATGATCAGCAGGAACGCTCCGCTCAGTACCGGATAGTCGCTCGTGCTCAGGCTGTTTATCATCAGTTGCCCGAGGCCGGGGTAGTTGAAGACGTCCTCGATGAAGACCGCGCCGCTGAACATCAGGCCGAACGCGATAGCGAGGATGGTGAACAGCGGCAGCATCGCGTTGCGGACGATGTACCGCGCCACGGTCCACGCCCGGATGCCGCGCAGTTCCGCGGCCAGGATGAAGTCGTCGCCGAGCACCGAGATCACGCTGGCCTTCGTGGTCAGCACCCACGCCCCGACGCCGGCCAGCGTGTACGCGATGACCGGGAGGATGGCGTGGGTGACCAGCGACCCGAGGTACCCCGCGTTGAAGCCGGGGTCGTACTGGATGCTCACGGTGCCGCCCTGCGGGAACAGCGCCCACTCGGTGGCGAACACGTAGAACAGCAACGTGGCGATGATGTAGGTGGGGATCCCGTTGAGGATCGCGCCGAACCAGGTGATCCCGTCGCCCGTCTTCGTCATCCGCCGCAGTGCCGCGGCGACGCCGAGGGTCACCCCGATCAGGAAGCTCGCCAGCACACCGGACAGGCACAAGATGACCGTCCACGGGAAGGCGTCGAAGACGATATGGGAGACAGGTATGCCCTGCTCGGCGATGGACTGCCCGAGGTTGAAGTGCAGCAGCTGCCAGAGGTAGTGGCCGTACTGCTGGATGAGCGGCTGATTCGGCACGAAGCCGTACATGGCCGCGGTCGCTGCCCGCGCCTGCTGCGGCGTATCGCCGTGCGTGACCAGCTCGGAGTACCTGGTCGCCGCCGGGTTTCCTGGCAGGTCGTGGAGCAGCGCGAACATGGCCGACGCCACGACCCAGATCATGATCAGGCCGGTAATCAGCTTCACCACGATCCATCGGGTGAGTTTCAACCCGGGCTCCTCCTTGTCGTGCCGGGAGGCGGGTTGAGTGACCTGGTCACTCAACCCGCCTGCCTAGAACGTGCTACTTCGCCTCGACGTAGCCGTCGGCCATCCAGACACCCGGCTGCTGCCCGAGGATGTTCGGGTCAGTCGGCCAGTCGGTGAACCGCTTGCTGTCCAGGAACACGAGGCTCTGGTAGTCCCAGAGCTGGATGACCGGCACCTCGTAGTTGATCGTCTGGATGAGCTGCGCGCCGATCTGCTTCTGCTGGGCCAGGCCCGCAGCGGTGTTGAGGTTCAGCGTGTTCAGTTCCCCGGTGAGCTGGCCCGGGTTCACCGTCCCCGCGCCGGGGACGCTGACCGTGGCCGGCGCGTTGACGAAGTTGTCCGACCCGGCGGCACCGGTGGCGAGGCGCGCGGCGCCAGCGGAGTTGTAGCCGTCATACGGGCCGTAGATGCGGGAGAACAAGGTGTACGGGTCCGTACCGAGCGCCATCAGCCACCAGCCGACCGGGTAGCTGCCCTTGAACAGCTCGTTGCTCTGGTACTGCGGCCACTGGTCGGTGACCGAGAACGTGGTCGGGATGCCAAAGCTGTCGAGCTCGGACTTGATCGCCGAACTCGCGGACAGCCAGTCGGAGAATCCCTGCGGCACCGGTATGTTCATCGTCCACTGCTTGCCGTTGGCCAGGTACCAGTGCCCGCCCTTCTGGGTGAGGCCCGCACTCTTGAGCAGCGAGGTGGCAGTGGCGCTGTCCGGCGCGTAGGCGTTCAGCGAGGACTGCTGCTGCGAGCTCAGCCAGGACGGCAGCGTCGAGGAAATCGCGCCGCTGATCGTGCTGGACGCAGTGCCCACCACCGGTTCGCCGATCTTCTGGATCGCGGGCCGGTTGAGCACGTAGGCAAGCGCCTGGCGCACCTTCACGTTGTTGTACGGCGCGTCGTTCTCGTCGAAGACAAGAGCCGCCGCTACCAGGCCGTCACCGGTCACCGCCTTGTTGCCCGCGGCCTCCACCTTGTTTTCCTCGTCCTTGGCCAGCCCGGTGAACGGGGAGTAGTCGAGGGTGTTGGACTGGAGCAGGTCGGTGATCTGGCTGGCACCGTTCTGATGCTCCATGATCACCTCGCCGATGTGCACCTTGCTGGCGGCGTAGAAGTCGGGGTTCTTGACCAGCAGGGCCTGGCTGGTGTTCAGGCGCTTGATGTAGAACGGGCCGGCCGAGATGTCGGTCTTCGGCGAGTATGCCTCGATGGTCTTTGCCAGGCTGGCCAGCGCCGACGCGGCGGCCGTCTTCGCCGCCCCGGCCGGCCCCTCGCTGGCCGCGATGGTGGACCAGATGTTCGCCGGCAGCAGCTTGCCGTACTCGGACGACGGCACGACGTCCTGCTGGGTCAGCGACGCACTCGAGTTGCCGATGACCTGAACGAACGTGTTGGCAGACGGGCCAGGTGCCTCGTTCAGGGTGACCGTCGTCGGATTGTCGATCGTCACGCTGCCGAGGTCGGTCACGTCGCCGGTGGCGATCCAGATCGCCGCGGATTCCTTCACGTCGGTGGCGGTAACCGGCTGGCCGTTCGACCATTTGGCGCCCGGCTGCAGGTGCACGGTGACCGAAGTCCCGCTCGGCGACACCGTCCAGGAGGAGGCGAGACCCGGCACCTCCTGGTTCGGGTTCGCCTGGTTGTTGGCAAGCCACGCGAGCTGCATCGAGTCGTAGGTGGGGAAGATGTTGTTCACCGGGGCGAACGGGTTCATCGGTGCGCCGGGCGTGATGGTCGTCGTGTAGCCGATGGTGGTGAAGGTGGCGTTGTCGTTACCGCCACCGGACGACGAGCCTGACGATGACGAGCACGCGGCGATGGTGGCAGCCGCGGTCACGATCGTCAGCGGCATCCACAGGATTTTCAGTCTTCGAGAGTTCATGAACACCTGCTCTGGCACGGGGAGTTGTCGGGGGGTCGAGCTGTCTGGTGGTCCACTACGCCGCGGTCTGGCTGGTCAACGGTGAAAAAAGATTACGAAGTTCGGTCAAGTTTCGTCAATAGACAACATCGCGGATAACGGTCACGAAACGTTCACGTTGCCGGCACCGCCTGGACGGGTTGGGCGCCCGGCGAGCAGGGCGGCCGCGGCGAGCAGAGAGGCTCGGCTGGCGCCGCGGGTGCCGAGGTAAGCACGGCCCGCGAGGCCACGGTCGTGTGTCGTGCCGGTGCCGACCACCAGGGCATCGGGACGACACGTGAGTGCCGTTCGCAGCAGGTCGCGTTGCCATTGCTGGCGGTGCGCGTCGCGGACCACGACGACCAGGGGCCTGCCGGAAGCCTCGGCGATTCGTCCCGCGAGATCTTTCCCGTCGTCAGGGCCAGCGAGGCGCACGCCCGTTGTCCCTGGCAGCATGCCGCGCAGCACACCGAGCAGGCTGGCGGCCTGGTCCTCGAGTTGCACGCTCATCCGCCCGCCGGCATCGAGTACGAATGGCGGCTGGTGGAGCGGGACCTCCGCACCGTCGACGAGCAGTGCCCTGGCGGCAACGTCGAGGCCTAGGGTGCGGTCGGACCCTTTGTTCTGTTTGTTCTGTGATTCATTGCCCACCGCCCACGTTGCGAGCGCCCTGATCCGCGCCGTCGCCTCGGCGATCCGGCCAACGCTCAGTGCTCCGGCCGCGACGGCCGCCGTCAGGGATTCCAGCGCCCGCCGCTGCGCCGCTTCCTGCGCCGGCAGGCAGAGCAGGTCGGCGCCCGCGCCCAGCGCGGCGACCGCTCCCGACGCGTTGTCCGCGGTGTCACCGATGGCCGCCATGCCGAGCGCGTCGGTGACGATCACGCCGTCGAAGCCGAGTTCGCCACGCAGCACGTCGCGCAGCAGCCGGCTGGACAGCGTGGCCGGCACGTCGTCGATGGCCGGGAACAGCACGTGCGCGGTCATCACCGACTTGACACCAACGTCGATCGCGGCGCGGAACGGCACCAGGTCGGTGTCCCGCAACTGCGCGAGTGTCGCGTTCACGACCGGCAACTCCAGGTGCGAGTCGGTGCCCGCCCGGCCATGGCCGGGAAAGTGCTTGGCGCACGCCGCGACGCCAGTGTCCTGGACGCCCCGTATAAAGGCGGCGGTATGCGCCGCGACCCTCGCCGCATCGGCGCCGAACGAACGGACGCCGATCACCGGGCCATCCGCGTTGGCGTCCAGATCGGCGACCGGTGCCAGGTTGTAGTTGATGCCGCCCGCGGCAAGCATCGCGCCGATGCTCGCCGCTACACGGCGGGTCAGGCCGGGGTCGTCGAGCGCGCCGAGCGCGGCATTACCGGGATACGAGGAACCCGACGCGGCTTCCACCCTGGTGACGATCCCGCCCTCTTCGTCGACGGCGATCAGCAGGTCCGGGTTGTGTTCGCGCAACCGCGCGGTGAGCTGGCTTAGCTGCTCCTGGCTGGTGATGTTGCCCGCGAACAGCAGCACTCCGGCCAGGCCGCGATCCAGCCAGCGCCGGAGCCAGTCCGGCGGCTCCGTGCCAGCGAACCGGGCGAGCAGGCAACCATAGACGTCCACGTTTGGTCAGAGCACCTTCCGGTAGAGCCAGTAGACCCGCTCGACACGCGCGCCGAGCACCCGTGCGTAGAACCGCACCGGACCGACCCAGCCGATCCGTGCCGTATCCAGGCCGGCTGCCCGCATGTCGGCCAGGCAGCGTCTGAGCAGGACGGTCCCGATGCCGTGCTGCCGTTCTGCGGCATCCGTGCCCATCGGCCCGAACCAGCCGCGACGGCCGGCACCGTGACAAGCGAAACCGACGTACCGCGATCCCCGGCAGGCGATGTGGCAGCCTCGGCCATGCTGTTGTCCGGCCGGCTGCCAACCGGCCGGCTGCCGGCCGGACGACCGCCAACCGGCCGGCTGCCGGCCGGGCTCCGGACGAGCCAGCGCGGACGCAACTTCGTCCGGCCAGCCGGACGCTCCCCACGGTCCGTCCCGCAGCCAGTCCACGATCGGCCCGGCCTCCGCGGCTTTCGCGCGCCTGACCTCGATCCCCTCGGCGGCGAGCCGCTCCCGCGCCGGCCCGGTATCCAGATCTGTACCGCGCAGGCTGACCGCCATGTCGACAGCGTCCCGGTATTTCTCGTAGCCGGCCCGTTCGGCGAGGCAGGTCATGACGGTGTACCTGGCGTCCACGCCGGGCCACGCGTACACCGGCGGGTTGCCGCTGAGCAGCACGACGGCCGCGCCCATTTCTCCGAGCGCGGACTCCATCCCGGACAGGAGCCGCCTCCCGGTCCCGCGTCCCTGGGCGGCCCGGCTTACCGCGAGCAGATCCACATGCCCTCGCCGGGGACCATCAACAGCGAGGTGACCGAGACTGCCCGAACACACGCCGACGACATCGCCGCCGTCCTCGGCGACCAGCCCCAGCCGCCCGGCGCCGCGCGCCAGGATCCCCGGCAACGCCGGTGCATCAGGCTCGAGGTCGAGTTCTCGTTCGCATATCCGCTGGATAGCAGCCGTGTCTTCGGGGCCAGCCGACCGGATCAGCATGATGCGAGTATGTCAGAGATTAACCGACATATTTTCATAACTGAAATTTTATACCGACCTACGGTACCACTGGCACGGCAGGCTGGTTACGGGCACGATCTGGTACATGGCCCGCTTGAGCGTTACCGCAGAAGCCGTTGCGTCCGCGGCCCCCGAGGCCCTCTGGCCGCTGATTTCCGACGCGACCCGCTACCCGCAGTGGGGCCCATGGAGCGCCGCCGGCTACCGGGGCGACGCCACCGCGCACGCGCCGGGCGTCGTGTACTGGCTGCGTTCCCAGGACCGCTTCCTCGGCAGGTACGTGACGTCGGTCGAGCGCGTCGAGGAGATCGACGAGGGACGCCGTGTCGCGTACACGGTGGTCGGCGGCATGCCCGTCCGCAACTACCACGCCGAGATAGTGCTCACCCCGGTGCCCGAGGGGACCCGGATCCAGTGGAACGCGAGCTGGGACAAGACCATCGTGGGCCAGATGGTCCTGCGCGGCCTCCGCCCCTTCTTTACCCGCGCCGCCGACGCCCTGGCCAAAGCCGCCTGACCGCGGACAGCCCGGCGCCGGTTTAGCTCCAGTCCGGCGACCGCAGCACCCCGCACGCAGACCCGCCCCGCCCGCCCGCACGCCCGCACGTTGGCGCCGCCCGCATGCCCGCACGCCCGCACGCACGCCGGCACGCCGGCACGTTGGCGCCGCCCCGCATGCAGACGCGGCCCCGCATGCAGACACGCCCCGCAAGCAGACGCCGCCCCGCAAGCAGACACGCCCCGCAAAAGTCGTGGCCCCGCCCGCCCCGCGCCCCCGCCCGCCGCGCCCCCGGGCATTTACGCGGTATTTTTCTCCAACGCGGTGAAAAACCATGCTGTGAGCATGGTTTTTCGCCGCGTTGGACTTTATTACCGCAGTGATGGCGGCGGCTGGGGTCCTGCAGCGAGCGCGCCAACCCGGCCATACCGGGTCAAAGCGGTCGGTGACAGGCAGCGTGATATATCTTGATGTCAAGGTATTTGGGCTGGAGGGTGCGATGTTCTCGGTGCGGCGAGTGGACCATGTGCAGCTCGCGATTCCGCCGGACGGCGAGCAGGAGTGCCGGGCGTTCTGGGGTGGCGTCCTGGGGCTCGCCGAGCTGCCCAAGCCGCCCGCGCTCGCGCCGCGCGGCGGATGCTGGTTCGAGGGACCGGGTTTCCAGGTGCATCTCGGCGTCGAAGCGGACTTCCGGCCGGCCCGCAAGGCGCATCCGGCGTTCGATGTGCAC
>DASXDG010000260.1:0-6025 GCA_036490795.1 Streptosporangiaceae bacterium | reverse complement strand
CGTGTTCTCCGGTTTACCGGCATAATCCGGCCGCGTCGCGGGCGGTGGCCAGGTCCGCGACCAACCCCGCGTAGGAGTCCTCCCTGGCCTGCGAGTCCGGTCCGCGCAGAACGGCGGAGGGGTGGATGGTGCCCAGCACGAGCCCGCGCCAGTCCCCGATCTCGGCCTCGGTGAGCTTTCCCTTGTGTTCACCGACCCGGTACGTGCTGCCGAACACGGCTTCGCCGGCCACCGCGCCGAGCAGGACTACCAGCCGCGGGCGGATGACCTCGAGCTCCGCGTCCAGCCAGAACCTGCAGGCCTTGATCTCGGTGCCGTTCGGCCGCTCGTGGATCCGCCGCTTGCCACGCCCGGTCCACCTGAAGTGCTTGACCGCGTTGGTGAGGTAGAGGTCAGCGCGGTTGATGCCGCTGTCGTCGAGTGCCCGGTCGAGCACCTTGCCGGCCGGGCCCACGAACGGATGGCCCTGCTTGTCCTCGTGATCGCCGGGTTGTTCACCGACGAGCATCAGGGCGGCTCCGCGCTTACCTTCACCGAAAATGGTCTGCGTCGCCCGCTTGTACAGGTCGCAGCGGGTACAGGTGGCGGCGCTTTCTGACAGTTCCCGCAAGCTGGTCACATCGGTGACGTTTACCCCGTGCCGACGGCATGTACGCGCGGGCCGGTATCGGTTACGTTGAGCCGAGATGATGACCTGGCTAGGAGGCGGCCGATGAGCAGGGTAGCCGGATGCCGCGTCCTGGCCATCATGGGTTCGGGTGAAACCAGCCCGACGATGGTGACCGTGCACCGGGCGCTAGCGGCCCGGGCAGTGGCCAGCCCAGGGGCCAGTACAGCGGCCAGCCACCCGGCCGCGGTGCTGCTGGACACCCCTTACGCCTTCCAGGAGAACGCCGCCGACGTGTCCGCCCGGGCGAAGGCATACTTCGCCCGCAGCGCCGGCCTCGACGTCACCATCAGCTCCGGCGCTGAGCTGGCCGCCCTGCGAGCCGCGGACTGGGTGTTCTCCGGCCCGGGCAGCCCCACCTACGCGCTGCGGCGGTGGCAGGAAGACGGCACCGGCCAGTTACTGCGGGACCGGATCGCGGCTGGGTCCGGCGTCACCGTGATGGCCTCGGCCGCGGCCGTCACGATCGGCTGCGCGGCACTGCCCGTCTACGAGATTTACAAGGCAGGTGCCACGCCGCGCTGGATTGACGGCCTCGACCTGATGGCGGCCTGCGGCCTGCGGGTCGCGGTGATTCCGCACTACGACAACGCAGAAGGCGGCAGCCACGACACCCGCTATTGCTACCTCGGCGAGCGGCGCCTGGCCATGCTGGAGAAAGAACTTCCCGGCGGCGCCGCCGTCCTCGGCGTGGACGAGCACACCGCCGCCATCATTGACCTGAACGCCGGTGCGGTGGAGATCACGGGCCGTGGCGCTGTCACCGTGCGCCGCCGCGGCAACAACACCGTCCTGCCGTCCGGCACCGTGATCCCGCTGGCCGAACTGCGTTACCTGGTACGGCACGGACGAGGAACTCCCGCCCGCGATGCCCCGTCCGGTATCGCCGCGCCCCTGCCCGGGATCACCGCTCTCACTGAGATCACCACTCTCACTGAAATAACCACGGGGGCGGCCCGGCGCTTCGACGCGGCGGCGCACACCCGTGATGTGCCCGCGATGGTGTCCGCGATCCTGGACCTGGAGGCGGCGATCGCGGACTGGGCCGCCGACACCGAACAGGACCAGGGCACCATTCAGTCGCGGGCGGTGCTGCGCGGCCTGATCAGCCGCCTCGGGGACATCGCGGCAGCGGCCGGCGACATGGGGGAGCGCCTCGCCGCCGCGGCCGGGACGCTTATCAGCCTCCGCTCCGGTCTTCGCGAGCAAGGCCTGTACTCGGCCGCGGACACGATAAGGGAGGCGCTCACCGCGGCGGGCCTGCTCATCCAGGACACGCCCGGCGGCACCCGCTGGCGGCCGACGGCAAACGGGTTACATGGCGGTGTGATGCTTGGCCGTTACCCATTCGCGAACCCGGCCGGCCGCGCTGCTCAGCTCGTCCAGTCTGGTCAGCATCGCCTCATGGTCGGCCCAGGCCCTGCTGAAAACCTCGGGGAAGGTCGCCGCCAGCCGCGCCTCGGCTGCCTGGAGATCACCCAGCAGGCCGGCCAGCGTACCTTGCTCGTCCTGGCTCAGATCGCACATATACCGAGCGTAACCAGCCGGATCATCTGCGTCTAGGCAACAAGTGCCTTACCGGTCATGACGAATATCGTTGCCGCCCGCTGATATCTGCTTCTATGGGGACCGGCCCTGGTCACCGTCTACGCGGTGACCATGCCGCTGTGGAGCCTGGGCCACGTGCTCGACGAGCCGCACCGGCCCAGCGCCGCCGTGGCCCGGCGCCCGCGGCACCCGGGCTGGCTGATCGCGGTGTTCGCCGTCGTCTACCTGCCGCTCCGCTGGTCCGTGGCCGCTGCCGCACTGCTCACCTCCATCCCGGCCGCTGTGGCGATAGCCGGGCATGATCAGAACAGCGCGGGCTATTTCGCCCAGAACACGCCCTTCTACCCGCTGACGATAGGCATGCTGATCTTCCTGGTCCGGGCCGTGGCCGAGTTGCGGGCGAGACGCAGGGAACTGGCCGATACGGCGGTGATCGGCGAACGCCTTCGTATCGACGACGGTGCACGACGTATCGTCTACACCCCCTGACCAGCGGGTACGGTCAGCACGCGAGGTCTCCGCGCAGGTGGATGTCTTCTTGGTCGATGACGCACTGGGCGGAGACCTCGTTCATAGGCTTCCCGCGGCACGTCTACTTAGCCGCAAAGCGGGTCAAAGATGGAGCAATGGCGGCGGTGGGCGGGGGTCGGCCCGAACCGCGCCGGGGTGGTCTGGCCTCGCGTCGCAACTGTCCGCGCTGCGAAGAATTCCGCGGTCGCCAACTAGATAGCCGCGGACGCGGCCTAGCTAGCGGCAGGTGTGGCGAGGATCGGGACCGGTCGCTTACGGTGGGTCAGGTTGCCGCGTAGCACCCGGAGCATCCGGTCGGGGCGGAGGAGCCCCTCCGGGCGGTCTTTGAGGCCGATGACCCGGACGAGTGAGGTGGCGAGCGCGTCGTCGTGGGCGGCGGCGGCGTGCAGTCGCGGCAGGTAGGCGTTGACCAGGCGGGTCTTTGCTGTGCGCTTACCGGGAACCTGGGGGAACGCCAGGTCGGCGCTGGCGGCGATGTCCCAGGGGACGTCAATAACGGCGGAGATGGCGCGGAAGTAACGGCGTGCTTCGGGCACCGTGCCGCGGGAAAGCAGCCGCCGCAAGGTGATCGCCTCGGTCGCGGCGACGGTCATGCCTTGCCCGTAGATGGGATTGAACGAGCAGAGGGCGTCGCCGATGGCCAGCAGGCCGGCCGGGAACGCGGGGAGCCGTTCGTAGCGGCGGCGCACGCTGGCGGGGAACCGGAACGCCACCGGCTCATCGAGCGGTTCGGCGCCTGCCACGGCCACGGCGATGTCCGATGATGGCAGTGCGTCGACGAAAGCGCCGAAACCCGCGATGTCGGTGGGCGGGTAGTCGCCGCGGATGCCGGCGACGGTCAGGATGTGGCGGCCGCCTTCGACGACGGCCAGGGCGCCGGCCCTGGTGTTGGCCGGGGTGCCCGCGGTCAGGATGAGCTGATCGCTGCCCATGGCGCCGGGGCGCAGCCGGTAGAGGCGGGTCGCGTAGCCCAGGCCGATTTCGATGCGGTCTTCCGCCGGGGCCTGGTAGCCGAGTTCGGTGAGCCAGGCCGGGGTCCGGGAGCCGCGTCCGCTGGCGTCGACCACCAGGCTGCCCTGGATCTTCGACGGTGCGCCGTCGGGGCCGCGGACCTCCACGCCGGTGACGGTGCGCCCGTCCGCTGTCACGATGAGCCCGCTGACCGAGGTCTGGTCGAGGAAGCGGACCGGGGGCAGTCGCTGGACCAGTTCGCGGACATGGGCTTCGAGGAAGGGCCGGCTCGCGAACACCGCGGGCAGCCCGGTCCGCGCCTGCCGCAGCTGATGACCGGACAGCTGCCAGCGGACGTCGCCCAGGATGTCGCACAGCACGGCACCGCTGGCAGCCAGCGAGGTGCTCAGGCCGGGGAACAGTTCCTCGAGGATCTCCTGGCCGCGGGGATGCAGGGCGTGGATGTGCCGGCCATGCGGCACGCCCCGGCGCTGATCACCGGCCGTCGGCAGTGCGTCCCGCTCGATCACCACCACCCGCTCGAACCGCTCCGACAGAACCCTGGCCGCGAGCAGGCCCGCCATGCTGGCGCCCAGGACGATGGCCTGATCGGTGTCGGTGTTCGTGTCGGTGTTGCGCATGTGCTGCCTCCTCAGAGGCTTGACGACTTCAGCCGCGCCAGACCATCCGGTGAGAGTTCATCCGGCAAGGTCATCCTCTAGCGGAACGCTGCCCGGAACACCCTCCAGCGTGCGCAATTGGCCGCGTGCCGCCTGCCTGCCAGGCCCGGTTCGAGCGTGCCGCGTGCGCGTGAAGTCCGGGGCTAGCCGAGACTTAGGGGATGCACGAGTTCGTCACCGACGCGGAGGATCCCCGGCTCGCCGACTATGCGCGGCTGACGGACATGGACTTGCGCACCAGCATGGAGTCCGCGCAGGGGCTGTTCATCGCGGAGGGGACGAAGGTGATCAGCCGGGCGGTGGCGGCCGGCTACCCGGTGCGTTCGGTGCTGGTGGGCGAGCGGAGGCGGGCCGATCTGACGGCGATCCCCGCGGCCGGTGCTCCGGTGTACGTCATCCCTGACCAGGTCGCCGAGCGGCTCACCGGGTACCGCGTCCATCGCGGGGCACTGGCCTCGCTGTACCGCAAGCCGCTGCCGGGCGTCGCTGCGCTGGCCGCCGCCTCCCGCCGGGTGATCGTGCTCGAGGACCTCGTCGACCACGCCAACGTGGGGGCCATCTTCCGCTGCGCCGCCGCGCTCGGCGTGGATGCCGTGATCTTGTCGCCGCGGTGCGCCGACCCGCTGTACCGGCGCGCGGTGAAGGTCTCCATGGGCGCGGTGTTCGCCGTTCGCTACGCCCGCATGACCGGCTGGTACGACGGCTTGGCCGGACTGCGGGCCGCGGGGTTCCGGCTGCTCGCGCTGACACCGGACCAGACGGCTGTCCCGATCGACGCGGCTGTCTGCGGTGAGCGGACGGCGCTGCTGCTCGGCACCGAGGGTGACGGCCTGTCCTCCCGCTGGCTGCACGAGGCAGACCAGGCCGTGCGCATCCCGATGCATCCGGGAGCCATGGCCGCCGGGGTCGACTCGCTCAACGTCGTCGCCGCCGCGGCGATCGCATGCCATGTGCTCGTGGGGACGGCCCGTGGCTGAACGTGATGCCTGAACGCGGCGCCGTGCACAAGCTGACGTTCACCACCGTCCAGGTGACCGACAACGACCTCCCGATCGTGGATGATCGTGCGCGTGGCGTTCCGGTTCCCCGGAACGCCACGCGCACGATCAGGCGACGGTCCTGCTCGCGTCCACTTTCATCGACGATGCGGCCTGCCGGTCGTGCGGCCTACTTGGGCTGAGGCACGATCCGGATGTATGGCTTGGGCTGCTCCCACTCTCCGAACAGCTCCTTGGCCTGGTCGTTGGAGACCGAGCCGGCGATGATGACGTCCTCGCCGGGCTTCCAGTTGACCGGCGTGGCCACCTTGTGCTTGGCGGTGAGCTGCAGCGAGTCGATGACCCGGAGCACCTCGTCGAAGTTGCGGCCGGTGGTCATCGGGTAGACCAGCACCAGCTTGATCTTCTTGTCCGGGCCGATGACGAACACGTTGCGAACGGTCGCATTATTCGCCGGCGTGCGGCCTTCCGATGTTGTGCCGGCATCGGCCGGAAGCATGCCGTAAAGCTTGGCAATCTTCAGCTCCGGATCGCCGATCATCGGATAGTTGACCGCGTGCCCTTGTGTCTCTGCAATATCGGCGGCCCACTTGCCATGGCTGTCAACCGGGTCGACGCTCAGCCCGATGATCTTCGTGTTTCGCGCCGCG
>DASXDG010000259.1:0-12989 GCA_036490795.1 Streptosporangiaceae bacterium | reverse complement strand
GGTGCGCAGGCACATGCCAGCGAGGCGGAGGTGAACGCCACCACGCCGGTCAGGTACATCCGGCGCCTGCCGTAGCGGTCGCCGAGTCGTGCGCCGGTGATCAGCAGCATCGCGTACGAGATCGTGTAACCGCCCACGATCAGCTGGAGTTGCGCGCCGTCCGCGTGCAGGTGGGTGCCGATCGCGGGCATCGCGACGTTGACGATGAGGACGTCGACGATGCACATGAGCTGACCGACGAGCAGGACGATGAGCATGGCCCAGTTGTCTTGCCGCGGTCCGGCTGGGGCCTGGGAGTGCGTTATAACTGCCATGTCCCGATGACGAACACCGGGTCAGCTCGGGGACAGGGTCGCTATCTGCTTTTCCAGGAATCTGCGCTCGGGGACGGTCCGGGCCCGGGCGAGCGCCTCCCGGTAGGCGGCGGCCGCTTCGGTGTCCCGGCCGAGGCGGCGGAGCAGTTCTGCCCTGGTGGAGTGCCAGTACTGGTAATCCCCCAGGTCCAGCGTGTCGACCAGGGCGAGCGCGACCGCGGGGCCGTCGGCCTCGGCGACCGCGACCGCCCGGTTCAGGTTCATCACCGGGGAGCCGGTCAGGTCGGCCAGTTCGGTGTAGAGGGCCGCGATCTGCAGCCAGTCGGGCGGATCTTCGGTGTACAGGGCGGCGATCGCTGCCTGGAGCGTGTACGGGCGCCGGGCTCGGCTGATGGCCCGGTCGAGAATCGTCGTCGCCTCGGCGATCTGTTCCCAGTCCCAGCGGGACCGGTCCTGGTCCTTGAGCAGGACGAGATCCTCGTCGTCGAATCGCGCGTTCCTGCGCGCGTCATGCAGCAGCATGAGGGCGAGCAGGCCCTGTGGCTCTGGTTCACCGGGAAGCAGGGTAACGAGCACCCGGTCCAGCCCGATCGCCTCAGCGGCCAGTCCGGTCTCGCGGCTGTACCCCTCGTTGAAGATCAGGTAGATGACCGCGAGCACGGCATTGAGACGTTCGCCGAGCAGGTTCGCGGGCGGGACCTTGAACGGGATGCCAGCCGTCTTGATCTTGGTCTTCGCCCTGGTGAGGCGGCGTTTCATCGTCTCGCCGGAGACGAGGAAGGCGCGGGCGATCTCCTCGGTGGTCAGCCCGGCGACGCCGCGCAGCGTCAGCGCCACCTGTGCCTCGATCGCCAGCGCGGGATGGCAGCAGGTGAAGATCAGCTCAAGGCGCTCGTCCGGGATCCCGCTTGTTTCTCGCATGGTGTCATCTGATTCGCTGACCGCGAGCAGGTGCAGCTTGGCGGCGAGCACGCGGTCGCGGCGCAGCCGGTCTATCGCACGGTTCCGTGCCGTGGTCACCAGCCATCCGGCTGGGTTGTCCGGCATGCCGTCCGATGGCCAGCGTCGCGCCGCGACCGCGAAAGCCTCCGCGGCCGCTTCCTCGGCGAGGTCGAAGTCACCGAAGTACCCGATCAGCGAGGCCAGTACCCGGCCCCACTGGTCACGGAAAACCTGCTCGATCACGGATACTAACTCGGCGTCTCGATCACCGGCCGGATCTCGATCACGCCGCCGAAACGCACCGCCGGGATCTTGCCGGCGACCTCGGCCGCCCGGTCGATGTCGTCGGCCTCAATCAGGTAGAAGCCCGCGAACACCTCCTTGGTGTCCGCGAACGGGCCGTCGGTGATCAGCAACTGCCCGTCCTGGCTGCGGACCGTGGTCGCGGTCTCGACCGGGTGCAGCCCGGCGCCGCCGATCATCTCGGGCTCAGACCGCAGCGCCCAGTAATCGCGGGTTACCTGCGCCTGCTCTTCCTCGGTCTCACCCTGGGCGACTGTTTCGTCACGGTAAATCAGCAATGCGTACTGCATGTCGTGTGCTCCTCCCGGTTATTCATCGTCTCGTGCCAGGTTGACGAACGAGGCGGCGCCCCTGGGACAGCTTCGCGGGCTGAGGTACCACTGCTGTTATGACCTATTGCCGTTGAAGTCGTAGGACTGGGCGTAGTCGACGATCAGCCGGTGCGGGCCGCCGGCCGGGTGCAGGCGGTACGGGCTGCGGGTGTGGATCGGGACGACGACGCGGGGACGGATCCGGTACACCATTTCGTGCAGATCGTCCTGGTATGCGTGACCTGAGCAGCCGATCTGGACCAGCGGCAGGCCGCGGAACCGCAACCAGTCGGTGTACAGCGACCAGCGCGGGTCGAACGGGCCGAGCGGCTCGCCGTTGGCGTGCAGCATCGCGCTGCCGGGACCGATCGGCAGATCGAGCAGGAACGGCAGGTCGCCGGGGTCCAGCTGGACCACGAAGCCGCCGGGGTCGGCACGCACGGCGGCCGGGTCCACGGCCACCACACCGGGAACACCCGCTGCCGCCAGGAACACGGCGGTCTGGGCCGGCCAGGCAACCACCCTGCCCCGCGCGGCGGCGATCTCCAGGAAGGCGCGGACCCGGTCCAGGTCCCGCGGATATACGGACTGGAGCATCAGGTCCCGGCGGCCGGCCAGCGCCGCCTCGTAATCAGCAGCCACGTCCCGCTCCGTGCGCAGCGGATGATACTCGTCGAAGGAGAGCGTGGTGCCTTCTGTGACCAGAACGTCGCAGCCCTTGACGGCCTCCGTGAACGCCAAGGACCGCTCCGGGTGATGACCGTGGAAGCGGATGTCACCGGTGAACGCGAGCACGCCGTCCGAGGTGGTCACCCGGTAGCCGCTCGCACCGGGCACGTCGTGGTCGACGTCGAACCGTTCGATGGTCATCGGGCCGTGCCGCACCGCCTGACCGGCCGTGATCGCCTGCCAGGTCGACAACGGACGCGGGCCGGCCAGCTTCTCCCCCGCCACGTCCAGCGCGGTGAGCAGGGCGAGGGCGTCCGGGGACGCGCTGATCGCGATCTCGGGGCGGACGAAGCCGGCCAGGCCGACGTGATCGATGTGCGGGTGGCTGATGAACACGGCGGTCGGGCCCGCCGTGTCGGCGAGCGGGTCACCGGCCCCGAGCGCCGACGGGTCATAGATGCCAGGGATCGCGGCGGCGGTCTTTGTCGCCAGCCTGGTCCGCAGCTCGTCATCGGCGGGTATCCGGGCCGGGGCGCGGAACAGGTCGCCCTCGCGCGGTATGTCCAGGCCGAGGTCGAGCAGCACGCGGTGGTCGCCGTCGTGAACGAGCACCTTGCTGGAGCCGATGACGCCTACGCCGCCCCAGAACTCGATACGCGCGTTCATGCCGCCCCGAAGGTTGGCCCGCAGTCCCTGCCGGAATCGCCGCCGGAGGTAGGGTCGGCGGCCCAGCCGCGCAGGGTGGGCAGCAGGTCTTCGACGCGGCTGGCGGACGCGGTGGCCGGTCCGTCATCGCGGCCGTACCTGTCGACGTAGCCGGCCGGGGCGCCGATCTCAACGGCCGGCTGGATGTCGTTGCGATAGTGGTCGCCGAGGGAGAAGGCTCGCCACGGGCGGGTGCGCAGGTCGCTGCCCAGCCTCCGCTGGAGCAGGCGACGCAGGCCATCTGGCTTACGGGTGCTGGCGATGACCTCGTCGAACGCCGTGGTCACGCCCAGCCGGCCGAGGAGGGGTTTCAGGCCGAGTTCGGGGCTGTTGGTGACGAGCAGGATCGTGGCCAGGTCACGGATCCGGGCCAGTTCATCCATCAGCGGCTGGACGAGCTCGATGTCGCATTCCGGTTTGGTCATCCACAGGCGGCAGCGGGCAAAGGCGAACTCGGTCACCTCAGCCGGCACGTCGTAGCAGCGGACTGCCAGGTGAAACGCCGCGCCCCAGCCGTCGACCGACTCGCGCAGCACCGCCGCCTCGACCGTGTCCTCGCTGTCTTTGGCCGCGCCCGGGCCGTCCTTGAGGTAGCGGTCGAGTGCCTCGAGGTAGGGCTCACTGCCCTTGTCGTCCAACGTGTCGGCGATGAGCTCCGCGTAGTACCTGATCGGAGCGTCGCCCCGGTACACGGTGCCGTCGAAGTCGATGAACGCGATGAGTTCTGTCATCGGATTGATCCCGCCGCGGATAGGGCTCCCCTGATGAACTGTCGCTGCAGCAGCAGGAACAAGATCATCAACGGCAGCGTGGTGAATGCCGTGGCCGCCGCCAGCCCGGGAATGTCGGTGCCGTCGGCGGAGCTGAAGCCCGCCAGGCCGACCTCGACCGGCTGGACGCCAGCGCCGGACGAGGCGCTTCTGGTCATCACCTCCGGCCACAGGAAACTGTTCCAGCTGGCCATGAACACGTTGATCGCGACGATGACCAGCGCGGGGCGGACCGCCGGGACGCCGATCTTCCACAGCATCCTGAGCCGCCCCGCCCCGTCCACGCAGGCCGCGTCCAGGATCTCCTGCGGCATCGTCAGGAAGAACTGCCTGACCAGGAAGATGCCGAACACGCTCGCGCCCCATGGCACGATCTGGATCCAGTACGTGTCCACCCAGTGAATATCACTGGCAAGGACATAATCAGGAATGATCAGAACTGTCTGTGGCATCATCAGCACGCTCAGCACCAGCGCCATGAGAGCCTTGCGGCCAGGGAACCTGAGCACCCCGAACGCGAATCCAGCCAGCGTGCTGGTGACAAGGCACAACACCACCGTGCAGGACGCGATGAGGATCGTGTTGCCGAACAGCCCGAGCCACGGCCACTGCGACCAGGCGCGCGCCCAGCTCGACCAGTCCCACTCCGGGATCAGCACCGGCGGGAAGCTGTCGAACCGGCCGGGCCGGTCCACCGAGATCACGAACGTCCAGTAGAACGGGAAGATGAACGCCAGCCCGAGCAAGACGGCGAGGATCCGGCGTACCCACAGCAGTGTTTTCTTTCGCCGCGACAGCCGCCTGCTCCGCTCGGGCCTGAAGGCCCGGCGGAGCAGACGGAGCGAACCGATCGCGGGGTTAACTGTCACGAGGAGGCTTGGCTCTGCGCGGTCGTGCAGGCGCTCTGCGCGGTGCTCAGGGCGGAGCTGACGCTCGTGCCGGACAGGGTCGCGGAAAGCGCGGTGGACAGGTCAATGCCGCACTGGGTGACCCAGGCGTATGGCGGGTCGAAGATGGCGTTGTTCAGCCCGGTGACCGTCGTGCTTACCCACGGGTTCTGCTTCAGGTAGGTGGCCATCGACGGCTCGGTCAGCGCGGCGCTGGTCACCGGGTAGTAGCCGGTCGCCGCGGACCAGGCGGCCTGCTCGGCCGGGCCTGCCAGGTACTGCAGGAGCTTCCAGGCAGCGGCCTGCTGCTCGCTGGTGGCCGAAGCGAACACAACCAGGTTGGCGCCGGCCATCTCGTCAGGGCTGCCGGAACTGCCCGACGGCAGGATCGTGGTGGTCAGCGGGAACTTACCGCCGACGGTCTGCTGCTCGTAGTAGTAGCCGGCCGAGGAGGACAGGTCGACTAGGGCCTTCTTCGCGCCAAGCGCGGTCTCGCCCGGGTAGTTGGTGCCGATGGCAAGCGCGCCTTCCTTCTTGAGGTTCACCAGGTACTGCATCGCGGATTCGACGGCAGGGGTAGTGAATTGCGGCGTACCGCTGCTGGTGTAGACCTGGGTGCCGTTGGCCGCGGCGAGTTCCTCCAGCCACTCCTCACCGGAGGTGACTCCCTCGGTCGCGTTGCCCGGGTCGATCGTGATGCCGGTCACGCCGTTCTTCGAGGCGGTCTTGAGGTCGGTGGCGAACTGGGTCCACGTGGTCGGCGGGCTGGAGATCCCGTCGGCCTTCAGCATGGTCCCGTTGTAGAACAGCACCTGCAGGCTCTTGTCAAACGGCCACATCCATACCTGGCCGTCGGAAAGCTTGAGGTCGTTCTGCACGCCGGTGTAAAAGCTAGACATATCGGTCGGCATGGTGCTTGATGCGCCGGGCAGGCTGCTGATCGGCAGGATCACCTTGCTGGTGGCGAACTTCTCCGCCCAGCTCTCGTAGGCCTGGCCGACCGTCGGGGCCTTGCCGGCGCTCACCGCGGCGGTCTCGGCGGTGAGCAGCGCGCCGTAGTTCGCGTAGGTGACGAGGTTGACGGTGATCTTCGGGTTGGCCGTCTCGAAGTTCTTGATCGCGGACTGCATGGCGGTCTTCAGCGTGCCGGAGTCGTAGACCTCGTCGAACGTGATCGTGACCGGGCTGGTGATCGCGCCCGCGTTGGCGGACGAGCTGGCCTTGGCAGCGGGGGCGCTTGTGCTGGAGGAGGACCCCCCGCCGGCGCAGGCCGAGACAGTAAGCAAAGTGACAGCTGCGGCTGCGGCCGTCGCTGCTACGTGACGTGATCGCACGGCTGACCTTTCATTTTCTGACCGCCGCCGGCATTTCGTGACGGTCGTTACGTGATGGCGGGTGTGGTGCGCCGCCGGACCAGGGTGATGAAGACGGTGATCAGGAACAGGACGACGGCGACCGCCGCCGCGTACCCGGTGTTCTGCAGGACCTGCGACTCCTCGAAGACCAGATAGCTCAGCGTCGTCGTCGCGTTATTGGGACCGCCGCCGCTCAGCTGGTAGAACTGCGTGAACGACTGCAACGACGTGATCGTGGTGATGATGATCACGAAGTAGGTGACCGGTCGCAGCTGAGGCCAGGTGATGTGCCAGAACTCCTGCCACGGCCCGGCACCGTCCACCCGGGCGGCCTCACCGTATTCATCGTTGATGATCGTGAGACCGCCAAGGAAGATGATCGTGAGAAAGCCCAGCTCGTGCCACAGGCTGAACAAGATCACCGCAGGCATCGCGGTGGCCTGCCCCTCTACCCACGGCGAGGTGGGCAGGTGCAGGCTGTGCAGCACCCAGTTAGCCACGCCGAACTGGGGGTTGTAGATCCAGGACCAGATGATCGATGTGGCGATCAGCGGAGTGGCGTTCGGCAGGTAGATCGCCAGGCGAGAGGCGTTCATCAGGCCGCCGCCGCGCTGCAGCAGCAGCGCCAGGCATAGCGAGAGCACCGTGCCCGCGATGATCATGGCCGCGGTGAAGTAGAGCGAGTTCCACAGACTCTGCGCGAAGCTCGGGTCGGTGGCCTTGAACAGATCCTTGTAGTTGCTCAGGCCCTTGTAGACGGACAGGCTCGGGTTCAGCACGTTCCAGTTCCACAAGCTCACGTAGAACGTATAGATCGTGGGACCGATGATGAACGCGCTGAAGATCAGGACGGCCGGTGCCGAATAGAGCCAGCCCTTTTTCGTGTGGCGGAAGTCGCGAGCTTTGGCGGGTCCGCGGGTCCTGATCACGCTGGCAGTGAAGCCGAGGCAAGTAACAAGCAAGCGAGCACAGGGCGTCAAAAACGTAACATCATTGCTACTTTGTAGAAAAAGTGAAATCCTGAAAGGCTGGGCAGATTGCGATCTGCCAACGCGGAACAGGGTCGGGCCTGATCCGCGATTTTTGCTTGTTCGCAGCCCGTAGCGAAGATCGTTTGGCGGTTTCCGCGGTTACCCGCCGAACGATCTTCAGTTCCGGTACCTCAGCAGCCGTAGCGGGTAACGGCTTTCGCCGTGCCTTGGTCCGCTGAGACGGCGGCACGGCACGGGACGGTCACGGCGATGTGCACGTTGACACCGCAGCCCTTGTCCTCGCAGGTGGTCCGGTGCCCCTCGGCGATGACCACGTTGCGGATCCGCCCGTTCCCGCGTAGGTGCTCGTCGATCCGCACCGAGTACGTGATCGTCCTGGTCTCGTGCGGCGGAACCGGCCCGGACCAGGAGAGCTCGGGCGCGCTGTAGCTGACCGTTCCGCCGTCCGCGTGCGCGTCGTTCAGGTAGTGCGCGTCGTCGATGACGTCGCTCATGTCGTCACGGAAGCTCGCCAGCGGTTCCGGCGCGTCGCCCTGGTTGGTGACCGTGATCTTGAAGTGGACTATGCCGCCGGGAAGCACGTGCACCGGGGACGCGGTCTTGTCGATGACGATGTCCGGCTTCTGCTTCTGCCACTTCGCGGCGAGCCACAGCTGGGCGACCGGAATGCCGGTGATCACCGAGTACTTGATCGTCAGCCGCTTGACCGGCTTGGTGGGCATGAACCAGCCTGACGCGCCGCTGGTATCCGGGCCGTGGCCGGTCAGCGTGGCGGTGGCCTCGTCCCATACCGGCTTGTCGTCAAAGGGCGGATTCGTGCAGGTGCCGGGGCGGGGCGTGTTCTCGCAGTAGTTGAAAGCGCCCTTCCAGCCGAGGTCGGCCGCGGGGAGGTCGCCGCCGTTCGCGCCGGTAGCCGTGATCGTCGTCTTCTCGGCGTCGATGTCACCGAGCACGAAACCCCAGCCGGCCGGCGCTGGCGTGGCGAAGGTGATCGTGGTCTTGGACGGCTGAGTGGTCGAGGCAGCGCCGAACTGCAGGTAGTCGTGGCCCTGAGAGCTGCCGAACTCCTGGCCGGGCGGCGTCGAGCTGTTCAGGTACGTCGACTTGCCGGAGAAGACGCGGAACACGCGGGCATTGCTGTCGACGTCGCCGACAGGGAAGTAACTGCCGGGTACCATCACCGTCCCGGTTTTACCTGATACCGTCCAGTCGCCGTATTCGGCGACGATGTCCGACGCGTGCGCGGCCGGGTACAGCACCACGCCGCCAAGCGCGATCGCCGCAGCCAGCGCCACCCGTGCGCATCCACCTAGCTTGCCCGCCATGCCGCCCCTCGAAGACACTAGGCATCAGATCAGCTACCGAGTGTAGCGAGAGGCCCGTTTGATCTTGGCGCGCCGCGCCGTGCGAGTATGGCGAGGTGAGTCGGGTCATCATCGTCGGCGCCAGCGGGCACATCGGCAGCTATCTCGTGCCGCGGCTGGTTCGGGCCGGTCACGAGGTCATCACCATGAGCCGCGGCGAACGCGGCCCCTACCACCCGAGCCCGGAGTGGGCCGCCGTCACCCAGATCACAGTGGACCGCGAGGCCGAGGACACCGCCGGCACGTTCGGCGCACGGGTGGCCGCGCTGTGCCCGGAGGTCGTGATCGACCTGATCTGCTTCACCGCGTCGTCGGCGCGGCAACTGGTGGCCGCGTTGCGACCGTCCCGTCCGCTGCTGGTGCACTGCGGGACGATCTGGGTGCACGGCCCGGCGCTGCGGGTGCCGGTCACCGAGGACGAACCGCGCACCGCCTACGGCGACTACGGCACCGGTAAGGCGGAGATCGAGGCGCTGCTGCACCGCGAGACGCTGGCGGGCGGCGTGCCCTCGATCGTGCTGCATCCCGGCCACATCAGCGGTCCCGGCTGGCCGGTCATCACGCCGGCCGGCAACCTGGATCCCCTCGTCTGGACCCGGCTGGCGACGGGGCACGCGCTGCCGCTGCCCGATCACGGGCTCGGCGTGCTGAACCACGTACACGCCGACGACGTGGCGCAGGCCTTCGAACTGGCGCTGACCCGGCCGGCCGCGATCGGTTCCAGCTTCCACGTGGTCGCCGCGCAGTCGATGACGTTGCGAGGCCTGGCCACTGGCGCGGCGCGATGGTTCGGCCGTGAGCCGGTACTGGACTTCGTGGACTGGACCGAGTTCGAGCGGCAGGTCGGCGCCGAGCACGCTTCCTCCACCAGGGAGCACACGTTCCGCGGTATCACGGCGAGCATCGCCCGGGCCCGCGAGGTCCTCGGCTACGCACCGAGGTACACGTCACTCGACGCCCTGCATGAGGCGCTGACCTGGCTAGTAGCCAACGGCCAGGCAGACGTCGCCGCCCAGTCCTTCTAGCACGTCGATTCGCGCCACCGCGCGCCTCCGTTATCGGAAGTCGCACAGATACGGGATCGTCACGGCAACCACTCCCGCACCGCCCTCGGTGGGGTTAGCACGGTAATAGAGTCCTACGCGGTAAAAAACCATGCTCACAGCAACCTTTTCTACCGCGATAAGAAGAATTACCGCGTTAATCACCCGGCAGCGAGGGGGCTAGGTGACAGGAGCGACACCAGTGACCATTTGTGACGCGGTAGGCACTGGTGGGCGGCGGCCAGCACCGGGCACTGGACCGGGCTTGGCTGCCCGGCCGAGACCGCTGGCGGCCTCGGTCCGTTCTTGTAGACGTATGCCTCGATCGGCGTAGATTTGCCAGTGCCCTGGCCTGCGGGACAGCCCGTAGTGTCAACCTGGACGCCGCGACCATCAGCGGGCGCCGGGATGCCGTAAGCATTGTGTACGGGCGGGGGGACTTGAACTCCCAAGATCAGGGAACCATCAAGGATCACTCGGAGACATCCGCGCCAGCTCAAAGGCGCATTGCGATCATCGGACGCATTCGCCGCCGACCTGTAGAAGCACACGGCTACCTGCCCGGCGGTAGCAAGTCAGGTATCAAGGAAAGGCCGAATCTAGACCTTCTGGTCAATCCCTGCGCGTCATCGAAACGGGCCGCCGCATGCCCTGCCAGGCAGCGACGGCCCTTGACCCCCAACCGACCACAGCGACTGGAGACCCAGATATGAACCTACTCGCCGGCATCACCACGCCCACTGGGATTGCGCCGACCGTACGACCCGCGTCCGCAGGCGTGACCTGCTGGGGCGAACTGCCCGCAGAACGGCCGATACATGGCGTGCTGCGCGTGCGCATCGGCGGGGAACACGCCGGCGCGATCGAGCGCGCCGGGGATCGTTGGGTGGCGTACTGGTACGCGGGCATGACCCGCGCGGGCAACATGCGCGACCGGGATACCGAACACGACAACGCTGACGATGCCGTGCGGGCCGTGCTCCGCTCGGCCTGGGCGCGGCGTCTCGGCGGCCGGGCGGCCTCTACCGTGATCTGGTCAGAGCGCGCCCGCCGCGCGGCACACCGGGCAGGCAGCCGATGAGCATCGACCGCGCCGGGAAGATGATCAGGGTCACCACGGCGGCGGCCGTGGCCGGCGTCGCGGTGGTCGCTGCCGTGGTCAGCTACGAGCACGCGTACGCGCTCGTATCCGCACACGGCGAGACGGGCATCATTGCGCACCTTGAGCCATTGACCATTGACGGCCTGATCTTCGCCGCCTCGATGGTCCTGCTCGACTCGGCCCGCCGCAATCTCCCCGTACCCGCGCTCGCCCGGTGGCTACTCGGCCTCGGCATCGCCGCGACGCTGACCGCGAACGTCCTGCACGGCCTGTCTCACGGGCCGGTTGGCGCTGCCGTCGCAGCGTGGCCGGCGGTGAGCCTGGTCGGGTCCTATGAGCTGCTAATGGGCATGATCCGCCGCGTACCTGCCGCACCTGAGCCAGCCGGATACGCACCTGCCGACGCACCCAGTGCGGATTATTTGCCGTCCGGAGTGGCCGCGATGTTCGGAGATCAAGTCGCCGCGGGCATCGTTCCCAGCATCCGGCAGATACGCCGCGAGCTACGATGCGGCCAGCCCAGGGCGCAGGAAGTCCAGGCGTACCTGACCGGCATGGCACGCTCCTGAGACGCGTTCTTGGCGGGGCTCCCGGCTGGGAGCCCCGCTTTTGTGTCTTCGGGCGCTGGCGCGGGCCGGGAGGCCGCCTCCACTCGATCGGCCGGGGTTGTCAGCCTGGGGAGCGAAGCCCTGCTCGCCCGGCCCGGCCATGGGTCGACCGGCCGCCGTAGCCGACCTGGCACGCGCTCGCCGACCGGCCAGGCACCTGTGGTGGTCAGCCTGGCGCAGGGCCTGGAGCCCGGCCCCGCTCGACCGGGCGCGCCGTGGTCGACCTGGCGCAAAGGCATCAACTTAACAACCAACTCGGGCCACCGGTCATCAGCTTTCCGCCTCGAAGGCTCCCGCTCAGGTGCGGACAACGCTAAGCACATCGACGGCCCCACCCTCATCCTGCGTAGCCGAGATTGTGCCGCTGCCATACTCCACAGTCGACAAGCGCAGGTTGAAGGACTGTTCCGGGACGTGCGGATTGTCCGGTGAGACGACGGCAGGCGCAGTGACCGCAGGCTCAAAGGGCACATGCGTTGTCGGGTTTGTCGTGCCCGACCCGACAAACAAGCCGCAGGCAATGCACACCCCGCTGACGACTACGTGTCGGCACTTGTGACAGAACTTTTCCATATACGCCATTCTCTCAGGGGGCAGTTCCTTCCCCCCGAAGACGCGCCGGGTAGCCATAACAACTCCGCCACGGTCTATCTCACCGCCCGGTTAGCGCTGCCGTCGCCGCCTGGCCGACCGTAAAGCCTGGTCGGGTCCTATGAACTGCTGATGGGCATGATCCGCCGCGTACCTGCCGCACCCGAGCGCCACCGGCACCGTCCCCAGCATCCCGCAGATACGCCGCGAGCTCCCGGCCGGGAGCCCCCGCTTTGCGTCGCCCCGGCCACTGAGGACACGCTCTAGCCCGTCCGGCCCCCTATTCGTCCCGGCGTGCGGGGCCACCAGCCTCGCCGCCGACTGCGCCCCACCTGTTCGATCACACGGCTCCCCCGGCCGCCGAGGACCCCGCGCCCGATGCGCCACTACTTGCCGCTCAACTGCACGGAAACGATGATCGCGGCGATTGCGGCTATCAAAACCAGGGTGGTCAGCTTGTTCGTAACCACTGGAGAGGTCGTGTTTGCATACCGGTTCAGAATTACAGCGCCGACCACGAGCGCAGCCCACGGAGTCATGCCTTGGACTTCGGACCAATCGATGCGTTCGACCAGCCGGCGAATCTTCCCGCTGAGTTCAGGATCTGCCTGAATCGTATCTACCTGCCGCTTGACCTCTTCGACCTCTTCTGCGGCCAGATCCTGGCCGAGATAGGCAGCGACTGCCGGTTCAGCATGGCGAACCTCGGCAACTAGCTCCGCAGCCGTCGGAGGGTCAGCCGGGAGAGTGTTCCATGTGATGTCGCCGCGGGAGGTCACATGCGTCGTGGGCGGCGCATACGGGCGCTGAGTGCCCTCGAACGAGCGACGGATCGCAGTCATTATGTTCACTTGGCGCTGGACGATGTCCACCAACGGATAGATGTTCTTGATGAAGTTGACGGCCATCTCGCCGCCGGCCCCCAGGCCATGGAACGGACCGGCAGCACCCAGGTCAGCGTCCAGGCCATGGAACGGACCGGCAGCACCCAGGTCAGCGTCCAGGCCATGGAACGGACCGGCAGCACCCAGGT
>DASXDG010000258.1:0-21291 GCA_036490795.1 Streptosporangiaceae bacterium | reverse complement strand
GTGCGATGGGCCGGCTGCGGGCCGGTGCGGCGGGCCGGCAGGCGACCGGGGTACTGGGGGCGCGTCAGCGGGCCGGTCTGCTCGCTCGGGCCGGGCTCCGCGGGCTCTGGCTGGGCGGCGCTGCTCGCGGTGGCGGTGGCGCTGGCGGTGGCGGTGGCGGTGGCCCTGGTGCCCGGCAAGGCGAGGGCGAACGCCACGAGCAGGGCGATCAGCTCAAGGGCGAGGATGAGATCCCTGGGCAGTTCGTCGCGGCTGATCACCAGCCGCCCGCCTCCGGCTGGCAGCACGAATCCCTGCGCCCAGCCGTCCACTGGCTGCGTGACCGGCCGCAAGGCGTGGCCGTCGAGGGTGGCGGACCAGCCGCCGGCCGACTCGGCGATGACGAGCGTGCCGGACACACCGGATGCGATCGAGCTCGCCGAACCAATCACTCCCGACGGAACCGGCACCACCGTTCCGGCCGGGGTGAGGACGCTGATCCTGGCCACGGTCCCCGCGACCCGCCACAGATCGTAGGAAGACGACACGGTGAGCGGCTGCAGCCCGGCTTGGCCGTCCAGCTGAGCGGCCAGCGTCTGGTCGACCGGGGCCGGCAGCAGCACCGAGTCGATGTCGAAGGAGTTCAGGGCCTGGCTCACGTCTTCGACGTCACCGCTGTCGGGTGCGGCCAAGGAGGCGACCGTCGTATTGAGCGCACTCGCCGCCGAGGCTGCCTCGGGCAGTTCCTCATCGCCGAGCACGGGATCGCTGTCCCTGAGCAACTGGTAGGTCAGTGCGCCGTTTACCTCACGCAGCACCAAGGTCCGGCTCTGGTACGGAGCACCGGAGGAGGCGGCGATGAAGGCGGGCAGCACCGGCGCCGCGGAGGCCGTTACCGGCCCGCTGACGCCCGCCGCCAGCCAGTGCCCGGCGGCGATGACCGGCACGGAAACGGCCATCAGGCCGATGAGCAGGCCGGCCATGCCGCGCGTGCCGACGAGCTTGGCCCGGGTGCCGATACTGGCCTCGCTCGCCGCCACACCCCACGCGAGCCCGGCCGCCCATTCCACCATCGGCGTGGCCGCGAGCAGCAACCCCGCCGCGGCGACGGTGAGCGCGATCCCGGGCCACGCTGGCACGGTGCCCCCGGTCACCGGCGAGGTCACTCGCATCCAGCTCACGACAGCCCCGGCGATCAGCCCGGTCAGCGCGACACTCCAGCCGGCCAGCACCAGGGTCGTGCGCCTGCGGACGAGCAGCGCGCAGAACGCCGCGGCGGCCAGGCCCGCGGTTGCCCACACGGGAGGCAACCCTGGTCCGCCCGGGCTGAGCAGCAAGAGCGGTTCCGGCCGCAGTCCGGCCACGGCCAGCCCCGGCTCCGCGACGCCCGCCTCAAGGAGGAACGAGGACGGGCTGGCGACCAGGTGGAACGTCCATGGCATGAGCAGGATCGCGGGTGCGGCGGCCACTATCACCGCGTTGATCGCCGTTGCCCAGCTGAGAGGCCAGTGCGATGGCCGGCCGCGCAGCAGCCAGACTCCGACGGCGAACAGCGCGCCCACCGCTCCCGCGACCGCGATCAGCCAGATCAGCGGCACGAACGCGGCCGCTATCGCGATCAGCAGGCCGGTCGCCCAGGCTGCCCGGCGCGCCATCCGCGGCGGGCGGGTGATCATCCGGCCCAGCATGAGCCCGATCGGCGGAAGCAGCATGAAGACGACGGCGCTGCCAAGGCGCCCGGCGGCTATCGATCCGGTGGCCACGGGGAGCAGCGCGTAGCTGAACGCGATCCAGATCCTCGGTGCCAGCGCCGGGGTGACCCGCCGTGCCGCCAGGTAGGCTCCCATGCCCGCCACCGGCACGCAGCCGAGCAGCAGCACGTCCACCGCCAGCCACGGCTTGCCGCCGAGCACGGTCGCTACCGCGGCGACCACGCCGATGTAGGGCGGGGTGCTCGCCGACGACCCGACACCTACCGGGTGGTACCCGGCCAGGTATTCGCGCCACAGGTCGCTCGCACCGCCCCAGGCCGGCATCAGCGCGCCGCCGGACAGCGTGCCCGACCCGGTGAGCACGGAGCCGAGCAGCGAGCGCTCGGCGACGGCCGTGACCACCAGCAGGGCGATGAACAGCAGCACGCTCGGGTGGGTGAGCACGCGCCGGATCAGGGAGTCGGGCGGCGGCAGCGGCAGCTCGTCGTCCGGGTCGTCGGTCACACCGCCGTGTTCACCGCGTCCTTCGTAGGGCGAACTGCGCGACAGCGCGCCGACCAGGCCCTCGGCCAGCCGCGACAGCGTGCTGGCGCGCGGGATCTTCGGTTTCAGCACGGCGTAACCGCGTTTGCGGCCCGCCTTCCTGCGCCGTCTGGCCCGCCAGATCGCCATCGGGTGGCCGAACAGCCAGGCAACGGCGCCGAGATGGTCGAAGGCGCGCCGCTGCTGCTTGGTGAGCAGGAAGTAGGCGGCCCGCATCAGTGAGCCCGCGACGCAGCCGCCGAGGACGGCGAGCATAACCGCGAACGGCAGGTTCGCCGCGAAGTTGTACAGCGCCGCGCGGCGGTCCGCCATCCGGGGATGACCGCCAGCGGCCGGAGCCTTCCTGCTCTGCCGCGCGGACAGCTCGCGGTGGTAGACGACCGAGTCCGTGACCACGCGCACGTCGTGGCCGGCCGCGTATGCCCGCCAGCAGAAGTCGATGTCGTCGCGGAACAGCGGCAGCAGCGGATCGAACCCGCCCAGCTGATCCCACACGTCGCGGCGCACGAGCATGCCGGCCGTGCTGACCGCCAGCACCCCCCGGTTGCCGTCGTGCTGACCCTGGTCGATCTCGCCCGGCTCGATGCCGGTCAGCCTGCGCCCGGCGCGGTCGACGGTGAGCCCGGTCTCGCGCAGCACCCGCCGGTCGTTGAGATCCCTCAGCTTGGGACCGAGGATGGCAACGGTCTGGCTGCGGCTGGCCACCCTGAGCATCTGCTCGAGCGCGTCTGGCTCTGGCAGGCAGTCATCGTGCAGCAGCCAGACCCACTCGATATCGCTCGCCGACGCCCCGGTGGAGCGGGCAGCCGGATGGCGCAGCGCACGGGATACCGCGGCACCGTAGCCGGTACCCGATTCCATGCCGAAAACCACGTCGGCACCGAGGAGCTCGGCCAGCAGCGCGCCGCTGCGGTCCCTGCTGCTGGTGTCCACGCCGATGGCGCGGGCGACAGGATGGGTCTGCTCCGCGATGCCCTGGACGAGTCCGGGTAGCAGCCGAGAGCCGTCGTGAGTGACGATCACGACGGTTACGACATGACGCGGACGCGGTGTGCTCGGCGGCAGCGCGTTCGCTGACTCTGTTATCGCTGACAAGGGGGTCCTGGCAGTAGCGTTGGCGACGACTCTCCCCACGCGGCTACCCCGCCCGGGTAAGAGCGCGTGATGCACGTGGGCGACGACCACCCCCGCGCCCACGTCAGGTCCACGATACACAGGCATATCCCGGCCAGCAGGCCAAACGCAGGATGTGCTGCTACTCGCCCGGCCCCGGGCGCGGGTTGCTAACCAGCCTGGCGCTTCAGCCTCCGGCGCTCGCGTTCCGACATACCGCCCCAGATTCCGAACCGTTCATCGTGCTCGAGTGCATACTCCAAGCACTCGGACCGGACCTCGCAACTTCGGCACACTCTCTTGGCTTCCCGGGTCGACCCTCCCTTTTCCGGGAAGAATGCCTCCGGATCCGTCTGCGCGCACAGTGCTCTGTCCTGCCAGCCCAGTTCGTCAACGTCTTCCGGACTGACGAACACCTGCGCCAGCGGGACGATGACCTCAGTCACAGCGCGTCCTCCCTCCCCACTCCGAACCCCCGACCCTCGCCTACTCCCCAAGTCGACGAGAATCACACCAATGAAATTACACCCGCGTGTCTTGCTATACGTCAAGCGAAGAAGGTGATAATGGTCCCCTGGTTGCCCGAGATGCGAGAAAAGTCACCTGGAGATTCCTGGGTTTGACGCCGGCGCTGAGGACGATCCGTCGAGCTGCGAAACTGGTGGCTATGCGCATTACCGTGCTCGCCGGAGGCGTGGGTGCCGCCCGCTTCCTGCGCGGGCTTAAGACCGCCGCCCCGGACGAAAAAATAATCGTCATCGGGAACACCGGCGATGACATAACCCTGTACGGCTTGCGGGTTTGCCCCGATCTGGACACGGTCATGTACACGCTCGGCGGAGGCATCAACGAGGATCAGGGCTGGGGCCGGACGGACGAGACGTTTTCCGTGCGGCAGGAGCTCTCCGCCTACGGCGCCGCACCGGACTGGTTCACGCTGGGCGACCGCGACTTCGCCACGCACATCGTCCGCAGCCAGCTGCTAGGGGCTGGCCAGCCGCTTTCCGCGGTCACCGAGGTCCTGTGCCGCCGCTGGCAGCCGGGCGTCAGGCTGCTCCCCATGTCCGACGACCCGGTAGAAACCCATGTCGTTCTTTCACCAGAACAGACCGTGGTTCACTTCCAGGAATGGTGGGTGCGGATGCACGCGCAGACGCCGGCGGCGCAGATCATCGCCGTGGGGGCGGAAACCGCCAGGCCCGCCCCTGGGGTGCTCGAGGCGATCGGCGACGCGGACGTCGTCCTGTTCCCTCCGTCGAACCCCGTGGTGAGCATCGGAACGATCTTGTCGGTACCGGGGATCCGGCAGGCGGTGGCCGGGAAGACCGTCGTGGGCGTGTCGCCGATCATCGGCGGCGCACCGGTACGCGGCATGGCGGACGCCTGCCTGACCGCGATCGGCGTGGAAACGTCGGCGACCGCGGTCGCCGCGCACTACGGACCCGACCTGCTCGACGGCTGGCTCGTGGACGACCAGGACAAGGCCGACCTCTACCCGGACGGGATCGAGGTCCGCGCCATGCCGCTGCTGATGCGGGACCTTCCCGCGACGACGGCGATAGCGGAGGCCGCCCTCGACCTGGCCAGGGAGCTGGCATGATCACGGTCAGCGGTGTGCACGGGCTGCCGGAGATCGCCGAGGGCGCGGACCTGGCCGCGCTCATCTGCGGAGGTTTTGCTGAGCTGCGCGACGGCGACATCCTGGTCGTCACGTCCAAGGCCGTCAGCAAGGCCGAGGGCAGGGTCGTCGCCATGACCCGCGAGGAGGCGATCGAGTCCGAGACCGCCCGGGTGGTGGCCCGGCGCGGCCAGACCGCGATCGTGCAGACCAGGCACGGCTTCGTGCTAGCCGCGGCGGGTGTGGACGAGTCGAACACCGCGCCGGGGACGGTCGTGCTGCTGCCCGCCGATCCCGATTCCTCCGCGCGCCAGCTCCGCAAGGCCGTCCGCGACCTGGCCGGTGTCCGCGTCGGCGTGATCGTCACGGACACGATGGGCCGTCCGTGGCGCAACGGCCAGACCGACACCGCCATCGGCGCGGCGGGCGTGCTGCCCGTCCGCGACCACCGTGGCGAGACCGACACGTTCGGCAACACGCTGGCGGTGACAGTGGCCGCCGTCGCCGACGAGATCGCGGCGGCGGGTGACCTGGTCAAGGGCAAGGCGCTCGGCGTTCCGGTGGCCGTGGTGCGCGGGCTGGCTGACCTGGTCACCGACGATGACGGGCCGGGCGCACGGGTGCTTGTCCGTCCCGCTGACGAGGACATGTTCAGGTACGGCTCGGCGGACGTGCCGACGGCCAGGCGGACGATCAGGGAGTTCACCGACCAGCCGGTCGATGGTGCCGCCGTCCGGAAGGCGGTCGCGACCGCACTGACGGCCCCCGCGCCGCACCACAGCGAGCCGTGGCGGTTCGTCCTGGTGGAATCCCTTGCCGCGCGCACTTCGTTGCTGGAGGCGATGCTAGAGGCGTGGCAGGCGGACCTGCGCGGCGACGGGTTCACGCCCGAGCAGACCGCCAAGCGGGTACGCCGCGGCGAGCCGTTGCGCCGGGCGCCACTGGTCGTCGTCCCGTGCCTGGTCCTGGACGCGGCCCACACCTACCCAGACGACCGGCGCAACGCGTCCGAGCGGGCGATGTTCACCGTCTCGATGGGAGCGGCGGTGCAGAACCTGCTGATCGCGCTCGCCGTGGAAGGACTGGGCTCCGCCTGGATCTCCAGCACGCTGTTCTGCCAGGACGTGGCGCGCGACGCCCTCGACCTGCCGGCCGGCTGGCTTCCCATGGGCGCCATCGCCGTCGGTCATCCCGCATCGGATGCGCGCCCCCGCCCGCCGCGCGACCCCGAGGACTTCCTCCTGGTCCGGTGAGGGGTACGGGTGCACGGCGGCCGTTGCGCCCGCTTGCACACGGGCACGTTTGAGCACGGTACCGCGCGCGCTATGGCACGTTTCGGCACGGTACCGCGCGTACTGCCGCCGGTACCACTGGTAGCACCAGCATCATTGGCGGCTCTGATGTCAATTGGTCACGGTGGCCCCGGCCGTCACCTCCGGTGCACCATTAACGCGGTAATTAAGTCCAACGCGGTAAAAAACCATGCTCACAGCAACGTTTTCCTCCGTGAAAGAGCTAATTACCGCGCTAATCGCCAAACGGCGCCGCGGCACCCAAATGGCATACGCGACATCAGCGACCAGACGTGACCTCGGTGATCGGTGTGACACCAGGGACGTAAACGGGTCAGCGTAGCGGGTCACCGTAAGCGGGTCAGCGTAAACGGGTCAGCGTAAACGGGTCAGCATCAGCGGGTCACGAGCGGGAGCGGCGAACGGACCGCGGGGGTGACGCCATCGCTGGCCGCGGCGGCGGCCATCCGCTCCCCGGTCGGGTCGCCGTACGTGGTGGTGCGCTGGCGGAGCGGACGGCCAATCGAGTCGGTGATCGCGCGCAGCCCGCTGATCGTCTTGTACGAGCCGTGGCCGGCGCCCGCCATGCGGCTGATCGTCTCCTCCATGAGCGTGCCGCCCAGGTCGTTCACCCCGCCGCGCAGCACGTCACGGCAGCCGTCCTCGCCCAGCTTCACCCACGAGCACTGGATCGAGTCGATCGCACCGTGCAGGAGCAGCCTGGAGATGGCGTGCACCGCGCGGTTCTCTCGCCGCGTCGGCCCAGGTCGGGCCAATCCAGCCAGGTAGATCGGTGCGTTCTCGTGAATGAACGGGAGCAGCACGAACTCGGTGAATCCACCGGTACGTTCCTGGATCGAACGAATCACCCGCAGATGACCGACCCAGTGCGCCGGGGTGTCCACGTGGCCGTACATCATCGTCGAGCTCGTGGGGATGCCCAGCTCGTGCGCGGCGGTGATCACCTCGACCCAGACCGACGCCGGCAGCTTCCCCTTGGTGAGCACCCAGCGGACGTCGTCGTCGAGGATCTCGGCCGCCGTCCCGGGCAGTGAGCCGACACCGGCCTCCTTGGCCCTGATCAGCCACTCCTTGATCGGGAGGCCGGTCCGGGACGCGCCGTTCACCACCTCCATCGGCGAGAACGCGTGAACGTGCAGGTCGGGAACGCGACGCTTGACTTCGGAAGCGATTTCGAAATATGCTGTTCCTGGAAGATCCGGATGGATCCCGCCCTGCATGCAGACCTCGGTGGCGCCGGCCGCCCACGCTTCCTCCGCCCGGTCCCCGATCTGCTGCAAGGACAGGGTGTACGCGTCGGCGTCAGTGCGCCGCTGCGCGAACGCGCAGAAGCGGCAGCCCGTGTAACAGACGTTGGTGAAGTTGATGTTGCGGGTCACAACGTAGGTCACATCGTCGCCACGGACCTCGCGGCGCAGGGCATCGGCTATGCCCGCCAGCGCCTCCAGGTCGGGTCCGTCGGCGGACAGCAGGGCCAGCGCCTGGTCGTCGGTGAGAACGGCCGGGTCGCGTTCGGCCTGGCGGAGCGCGGCGGCGACCTCGCCAGCGCGGGCGATCATCGGCGCTGCTGGCATGCCACCAGCGGCAGCCGAGCCATCCGCGGACGAACCATCCGCGGACGAGCCATCGGCAGCTAGCACGGGTGCGGGCTGACGAACCACTGCCCGTTCTGATACTTCCTGCCAGTCGCCATAGACCTCGGCGAAGTCGTCGCGGCGGTCATGGGTGCGGCCTGCGGTGTCGATCGTGACGTGCAGATCCGTGCGGCCCGCGGCCTCACCCCAGCCGCCATCCGGCTCCTGCCACGGCAGGCCGGCCGGCCTGGCGTCCTCGCGGGCCAGGCCGGTGGCCGGGTCCACGAGCGCGGCCACGTGCCTGGCCACGCGCGGGTCGAGCCACGGCTCGCGGATGTATGGCGGGTAGATCGTCAGCCGCTCCCGCAACGTGAAGCCAGCCGAAGCGGTCCTGGCGGCCAGTTCGTCGATCGCCGGCCACGGACGTTCGGGGTTCACGTGGTCCGGGGTCAGCGGGGATACCCCGCCCCAGTCGTCGATGCCGGCCCGCAGGATCAGGTCGTACTGCTCGCCGACCAGGTTCGGCGGCGCCTGGATGCGCGCCTTTGAGCCGAGGACCAGGCGGGTGACGGCGATGGTGGCGGCGAGATCGTCGAGTTCGGCGTCGGGGACATCGCGCATTTTCGTGTCCGGCTTGGCACGGAAGTTCTGCACGATGACTTCCTGAATTCCGCTGTACTCGCGCGCCACTTTGCGGATCGCGAACACGGCGTCCACGCGTTCTGCCAGCGTCTCGCCGATGCCGATGAGGATCCCGGTCGTGAACGGAACGTTCGACCGGCCAGCGTCCTCAAGCACGCGCAACCGAACCGCGGGGTCCTTGTCCGGGCTGCCGAAGTGCGGCCCTCCCCTTTCGGTGAACAACCGCCGGGACGTCGTCTCCAGCATCATGCCCATCGACGGCGCGACCGGCTTGAGCCGCTGGAAGTCCTGCCAGCTCAGCACCCCCGGGTTCAGGTGCGGAAGCAGACCTGTCTCCTCGAGCACCCGGATGGCCATGGCGCGGACGTAGGAGAGCGTGTCGTCGTATCCGTGCGCGTCCAGCCACTCGCGGGCCTGCTTCCAGCGCTCCTCCGGCCGGTCGCCGAGCGTGAACAGCGCCTCCTTGCAGCCGAGCGCGGCACCGTCGCGGGCGATCTGGATGACCTCGTCCGGCGACAGGTACATGCTGTCCAGCCGGCCGGGCACCGTGACGAACGTGCAGTAGGCGCAGCGGTCGCGGCACAGGCGGGTGAGCGGGATGAAGACCTTGCGCGAATACGTGACGATGCCGGGGCGGCCCGCTGCCTCCAGCCCCGCGTCCCTGGTCCGGCTGGCGTACGTGAGCAGCGCCGCCAGGTCGTCCCCGCGGGCGTGCAGCAACGTGGTTGCCTCGTCCGCGTCCAGCGCCTTGCCGTCCCGTGCCCGCGCCAGCGCCCTGCGCATCCCCGCGGGCGTCACGGCCGCCCCCGCGGGCGTCACGGCCGCCACGGGGGCGGCCGGCGCCGGGGCGGTCGGCACCGGGGGGGCCGGCACCGGGGCTGCCGAGGAGACAGCGGCTGAAGTGACTTCTGAACCTTCGTGCGAAACGCTCACCCTTGCCACTGTACGCGGCGCTGAACCCGGCTATATCGACCGGTAGTCCCGGACTGACATGCGCGGGCCGTGGCGGGGCGGGGCGCTGCCGCCTAGCTCGATCAGCCGCTGAGCCCGGTACCGCTGCCCGTGGTACGGCTCGAGCAGTTCGAGCATGAGGACGTCGTCGGCGTCGCGGCGGCCCGCAAGGGTCCAGCCGACCGCCTTCGGCAGGTTGTAGTCGCCCACCGAGATCGCGTCCGGGTCGCCGCACGCCCGCTGCCTGATCTCAGCCGACGTCCAAACCCCGATGCCGGGCAGGGAGCGGAGCCGCTGGTCCGCCTCGGCGTGGCCCCCCTCTTCCTGGTACAGCGTCACGATCTCCTCTAGCCGGCCGGCCACCCGGGCAGCGTTGATGATCGTGCGGGCGCGCACGCCCTCGACGCCCGCCTTATGCCATTCCCAGGACGGGATGCGCGCCCAGACGGACGGGGGCGGGAAGACACGCAGGCCGGCCGGTGCTGGCCCGGGGGCCGCGGTGCCGAACGCGCGAACCAGTATCTGCCACGCGCGATGTGCCTCCTTGCTGACGACCTTCTGCTCAAGGACCGCGGGTACCAGGGCCTCGAAGACCCGGCCGGTGCGGCCGATCCGCATCCCGGGAACGCGGCGGGCGATCTCGCCGAGGACCGGCGCCGTCGCGGGAATGGAGCCCTCGTCATCGCGGCCGAGCTGGGCGGGCAGGGTGTCGAGCAGCCACTGGCCGCCCGGCCCCCACGCCTGCGCGTCGCCGGAAGGAGTGACCCGGATCGTGCCGGGGCCGTCGGGCGTGAGCGACGTGCGCCAGGTCGCGCCCGTGTCGTGCTCACGCCGGAACGTCGGGTCGCCGCCGCCGTGCCGGTGGACCGACAACGTCAGCGAGACGTCGACCGCGGTCATATGTCAGAAGAGAACCGGACCGAGGTCGGCTCCAGCCGGGTGCCCGGCCAGACGCGGATGCCGCGGGCGAGCTCGTTCCCCGTGCCGATGACCGCGCCGTCGCCGATGACGGCGTCGTCGACGACCGCGCCGGCCTCGATGACCGCACCCCGGCCGAGGATCGAATTACGGACGACCGCGCCCTCGCCGACGGACGCTTCGTCGAATAGCACGCTGCCGCTGACGACGGCGCCGGAAGCCACCGAGGCACCGGCGCCTACCGTGGTGCCGCCGCTCACTTCGGCGTCATCCGCCACAAAAGCACCGTCGAGCAGCAGACGCGGACCGGTCGGGCCGGGCAGGGCGGGGGCCGGCAGCGTGCCGAGCACGAGATCGCAGGCACCCCGCACGAACGCCTGCGGCGTCCCGACGTCGAGCCAGTACGCCGGCTCGGGGTAGCCCATGACAAGCTGGCCGGCCTCGATCAGGCCGGGGAACGTCTCCCGCTCGACCGAGACCCGGCGGCCCTCGGGGATCGAGTCGATGACGTCGCGGCGGAAGATGTAACAGCCGGCGTTGATCCGGTTGGTCACCGGATCTGGCGTCTTTTCCAGGAATGCCGTGACGTGCCCCGCATCGTCGGTCGGCACGCAGCCGAACCGCGACGGGTCCTCCACCTCGACCAGGTGCAAGGTCACCGCCGCGTCGCTCTTCACGTGCAGGTCAAGCTGCGCGCCCAGATCGTGGCCGGACAGGATGTCGCAGTTCAGGACCACGATGGGATCGGCCGGGCCGGTACCGCGCAGGGCCTTGGCGGCGTTCCTGATCCCGCCGCCGGTGTCCAGCGGCTCGTCCTCGGTGACGTACGACATGGACAGCCCGAACGCCGAACCGTCCCCGAATACCTCGCTGAACATCGACGCCTTGTAACAGGTCGCCAGCACCACGTGCGTCACGCCGCTCGCCGCCGCCCGCGCCAGCAGGTGCGCGAGGAACGGCACACCCGCCGTGGGTAGCAGCGGCTTCGGCGCGGAAAGCGTCAGCGGACGCAGCCTGGTCCCCTGACCTCCGACGAGAACGATGGCTTCCAGCGGTTCACGATCCGAAGGCATGCGGTGTAGGTTACACCGCGCTTACGTCGGCGGCGTGCTGTTCAGCGGCGCGCCGGTAACACGCCATATGCGCCTCGGCGGACGCGGCCCAGGTGAACTCCTGCGCCCTGGCGTGCCCGGCACTCGCCAGCGCCGCACGCCGCGCCGGGTCGGCGAGCAGGGCACGCAGCGAGTCGCGGATGCTGTCCGCGTCGGGCTCGGTGTACGCCACCGCCTCGCCGCCCACTTCCGGCAGCGACGTGCAGTGCGTGGTGAGCACCGGAGCGCCGCAGGCCATCGCCTCGAGCACCGGCAGGCCGAACCCCTCGCCACGGGACGGGAACGCGACCACCGTGGCCCCGCCATAGAAGCCGGGCAGGTCGGAGAAACGCAGGTAGCCAGGGCGGATCAGGCGCAGATGCGGCGGCAGTTCGGAGACGGCGGCGTCGATCTCGTCGGTCCAGCCGCCGCCGCCGGCCAGGACAAGCGCCGGCGGGTCTTCGATGTCGGCGACCGCGCCCGCCCAGCCCTTGATCAGCGCGGCGACGTTCTTGCGGGGATCGAGCATGCCGAGGAAGGCGACGTACGGCTTGCCATGCAGTCCGAGCCGGTCCGAGACCAACGACACCTGGTGCGGGTCCGGCCAGTGGAACAGCCGGTGATCCACGCCGTGATAGGCCACATCGATCTTGGTCGAATCGGCGTCAAGCACCCGGACCAGCTCGTCCCTCGTCGCCTTGGACGGGACGATCAGCCGGGCCGCGCGCCGCGCCGCCGTCCGTATCGCCGCCTTGACTGACGTGGCGTCGATCTGCCGGTAGAGCTCGGGCTCGGTGAAGTAGGTGACGTCGTGCACGGTCACCACGGTCGGCCTGCCCGGCCGCAGCGGCATCGAGTAGTACGGCATGTGAATGACGTCGGCGTTGACCTGCTGGGCCACCGTGGGCAACAGGCTCTGTTCCCACGACATCCGGACCGACCGGTGCGAGATCGCCGTCGGGCCAGCGACCACCCGTGCACCGGGGGCGAGCCGCCCGTACCGTTCCTCGTCGGCTCGCTGGCAGACCACCGCGAGGTCCGCGCCGGCGGCGTCGAGCGCGCCTATCAGTCCGTCGACGTACCGGCCGAGCGCCCCCCGGTCCGCTGGCACGTCTGTCGCATCGATAAGTACGCGAGGTGCCACGACCGCACTTGCTCCTCTCCTGGGGCACCCAGAGTGAGATCGCGGATGCCCCGTCAACTTGCAGCCTACGCCCTGTTCAAGGTCGCAGACGAGCACTTGCCAGCGTGCCGACGCTCAGTGTTCATCCGCTTTCTTCGCGGCAACGCGATGAGCACGCACGAGCACAATGGCACCACCGTGATCACCGTGACCATAGCGGTCCGCCAGCGCCACCACGGGCAGCGCGGGCACGGCCACGTTGAACCCGAGCTTCCCGCCGTAGGCGGAAAGGCTCAGGTACAACCGTTGCGCCCAGTCCGAACGGAACTGATACGCATACGAGACCACGTCCAGACCGCGCTCCGCGAGCAGCTCGCCGAGCTGCTCATGGGAGTAGGTCCGCTGCACGTGATACCGGTCGCGGTGGGCCGCATAAAGCTTAGGCCACCGCTTGGCCAGTGTGAGCGCATCCGCGGACATAACCAGTTCACCGCCGGGCTTCAGCACCCTGGCGATCTCGTCCAGCGCGAGCGGGCCGTCATCGAAGTGCTCGATCGCGCAGATCGACATCACCCGGTCGAAGGTTCCGTCAGCGAACGGCAGCCGGAGCGCGTCACCGCGGACCAGCCCGGGCGGATCGGTCAGCGTGCCGCCCCGGCGCAGCTTGCCCGCGTCGAGGTCGAGCGCCACCGCCCAGGCACCCCGCTTGCGGGCCTGGCCCGCCCAGTACCCGTCGCCGCCGGCCACGTCGAGCACCCGCAGCCCGCGCAGGTCGCCGCCTAGCCAGCGGAGCAGGCCGTGCGCCTCCCGGTACCGGCAGACATGCACCTCATGGCCCGCGAACGCTACGACGTCAGAGACTTTCATAACTAACGGTGCTGCTTCCCGTCCGTGTCACTCGCCTTCGTCGCCGGTTCCTCCGGCTTCACCGCCAGCCTCACCGGCTTCGCCGGTCTCGAAGTCGGAAATGTCCAGTTCGGGCCCGCCGTGCACGAAGCCGTCCGGGTTCTCCAGGTCGTCGGCCACCGGCAGCAGGTCGGGGTGGGCCCACACGGCGTCCCTGCCGTCCACGCCGCGTGCCTCGGTGAGGCCTTCCCAGATCGCCGTGGCTTCGCGCAGCCGCCTCGGCCGCAGCTCCAGCCCGACCAGCGTGGCGAACGTGCGCTCGGCTGGCCCGCCGGTGGCGCGGCGCCGCCTGATCGCCTCGGCCAGGGCCACGCCGTGCACAAGCCGGTCCTTGGCCGCGGCCGCCACGACCGTGGCCACCCAGCCCTCGACCAGGGCGAGCGCGGTTTCGAGCCGGGTCAGCGCCGCCTTCTGCGCAGGGGTGTCCTCGGGACGGAACAGGCCCTCGCCGGCCAGCGCCTCCTGCAGCGCCTGCGGGTTCGTGATGTCCACGTCCGGCATGGCCTGCTGGAGCCGGTTCATGTCCATGGTGATGCCGCTGGCGTACTGCTCGACGGCGCCGAGCAGGTGCGCGCGCAGCCACGGCACGTGAGCGAAGAGCCGCTGGTGGGCCGCCTCGCGCAGGGCCACGAACAGGCGCACCTCGCTGGCGTCGACGGACAGTCCCTGTCCGAAGGCGGTCACGCCGGACGGCAGCAGTGCCGCCGTGCCCTCGGGGCCGAGCGGCAGCCCGATGTCGGTGGAGCTGATCACCTCCCTGGCCAGCTCGCCGACGGCGGTCCCGGTCTGACTGCCGATCATCGCCCCGCCGATCTGACGGAACATCGAGGTCAACCCGCCAAGACCGGCCGAGCCGCCCAGAGCGCCGAAAGCCTGCTTCATCTCCTCAGGCACATCGTCGCCGAGCTGCGCCGGGTCGGTCGGGATCATGTTGCTCATCGCCTCGACGCCCTTGGCGGCGATCGGTTCGCAGAACTTGGCCCAGACCGGGAACGTGGCCTCCAGCCACTCCGACCGGCTCCAGGCCTCAATCCTGCGCACGCCGGACGGGAACGAGACCGCCGCGTCCAGCCACAGGTCGGCCAGCCTGATCGCCTCGGTGACTTCGCGCCGCTGGGCGTCGAGGATGCTCGGATCCCCGGCCGCGGCGATCGTGTGCCTCGCCACGTTCTTGGCCAGGTCCCAGTTCACTGGACCGCCGGTCCAGGACAGCATGTCGGCGAATTGCCGCAACGCGTCAGCGAACTGCTGCGGGCCGCCGCCCATGGGGCCGAGCGGGCCGCCGGCCTGACCGCCCTCATCTTCGGGCCTATCGGGCAAGTTAAACCCAAACGGACGATCAGCCATGGCTGGCTCTGCGGCAGGATAGAAGGGTCATGACCGTCACGTTATCTCGGAGGAAGCACGCTGTGACAAACGCCCGGCGGCCGGCTCGCAACGAGCACGGCGACGCACGGCACAAGCCTATGCCCGTCGTGGCAGTCACTGGGGCAGCCAACGCCATCGGGTCAGCCTTGGTCGCCAGGCTCGTTACGTCCCCCCAGGTCAAGCGCGTGATAGCGATTGACGACCACCGAGGCGAGGCCGCGGGCGCCACGTGGCGGGTGGCCGACGTACGCGACCCGGCTCTGGGCGGGCGGCTGGGCGGCGTGGACATGATCGTGCACACGGACACCGACCTGTCACCGGACGGCGACGCCAGGCAACGGCGGGCCTATAACGTGCGCGGCGCGCAGACCGTGCTCACCGCCGCCGCGGCGGGCCGGGTCAAGCGGGTGATCCTGGTCACCAGCGCGATGGTGTACGGCGCGCGGCCGGAAAACCAGGTCCCGCTGCCTGAAGACGCACCGCTGGCCGCCGAGGCCGACAGCAGCGTGGCCGGCGATCTGCTGGAGATCGAGCAGCTGGCCGGGCGGTCCCCCCGGACCAACCCCGGCATGGCGGTGACCGTTGTCCGCCCGGCCGCTTTGGTGGGGAATGCCGTGGACACGCTGATAACGCGGCATTTCGAGGCGCCGCGCCTGCTCACCGTTAAGGGCTGTGCTCCGCGATGGCAGTTCTGCCATGCCGATGACCTGGTCAGCGCGCTGGAATTCGTCGTGGTGAACGAGATCGGCGGCTCGCTCGCGGTCGGCTGCGATGGCTGGCTGGAGCAGGACGAGGTCGAGCAGCTCAGCGGGCTGAAGAGCATCGAACTGCCGGCCAGGCTGACGTTCGGCACCGCGCAGCGGCTGCACCAGATGGGGGTGACCCCCGCCCCCGCCATGGACCTGCGCTACGTGGTCTACCCGTGGGTGGTGGACTGCACGACGCTGCGCGAGGCCGGCTGGCATCCGGCGCACGACAACGCCGGCACCCTGGCCATCCTGCTCAGCCAGCGCGCCGGGCGGCACGCCGTGGCCGGACGCCGCATCGCCCGCAAGGAAGCCGCGATTACCGCGGCCGGCGCCACCGTGGCCGCGATCGGCACCGCCGCGATAGTCCGTCGCGCCCGCCGCCGCCGGCGCGACTAACCCGGTGACATCGGCCGCACTCGCTGCACACGCCTCAGCAGCCACTAACGGCACCTGCGAACGGAACTGTTACGGCCGCGACTGCGGGGATGGCGTCAGGTACGGTTAACGAATGAGCGTTGTCCGTCTGGTTGGTGTGCGCGAGTCCCCTTTGTCCCTGGACGAGGTGCACGCCGCGGTCGCCGACCCGGCAGCCGGCGGCATCGCGCTGTTCGCCGGCGCGGTCAGGGACAACGACCACGACCAGAGCGTGACCGGCCTGTCCTACAGCGCGCACCCGTCCGCGGCGGCCGAACTGCTCAGGGTCGCCACCAAAATCGGGGAGCAGTACGACGTCACCGCGATCGCTGTCGTGCACCGGACTGGCGACCTGGACATCGGCGACCTCGCCGTGGTGGCCGCGGTATCCTGCCCGCACCGCGCCGAGGCCTTCGACGCCTGCCACGCACTGATCGACGAGCTCAAGGCGTCGGTGCCGATCTGGAAGCACCAGCGTTTCACCGACGGCACGACCGAGTGGGTGGGCAGTCCGTGATCACGCGGCGCCCGCCGGCAAAGTAGTCTTCGCAGCATGTCCCGACGCTCTCTGACGCTAATCATCGCGTCGATCGGCACTGCCGCCGCGATCGCGGTCAGCGTCCTGATCCCGGTGCCTTACGTCATCCTCGGCCCAGGTCCCACGCTGAACACGATCGGCAAGGACACCTCCGGCCAGGAGCTGATCACGATCGACGGGCACCAGACGTATCCCACCTCGGGCAACCTGAACATGGTGACGGTCAGCTACGCGGGCGGACCGGGGCAGAAAATCAACATCTGGGGCGCGCTCGCCGCCTGGGTGAACTCGAACGAAGCGGTCGTACCGGAATCGGAACTGTTCCCGCCCGGCCAGTCGCAGCAAGAGGCGCAGCAGCAGGACACGGCGGAGATGAACAGTTCGCAGGAGGTAGCGACCGCCGCTGCGTTCACGTACCTGCACATCCCGTATCAGACGTTCATCACGGTCGAGGGGACCGCGCAGGGCTATCCCGCCGCAGGCGTGCTGAAGGACGGCGACATCATCACCGCCGTCAATAACACGCCGGTGACCAGCGACAACGACCTGCAACAGCAGATCCGCTCGCATCCGGCCGGCGCGAAACTCAACGTCACCGTGCTGCGCGGCGGCAAGAGCGAGCACTTCGAGATCGCGACCAAGGAATCCGCGGCTACGGGCAACGTCCCGATCATCGGCGTGAACATCGAGGACCAGTACAAGTTCCCGTTCTCGGTCAAATTCGACCTCGGCAGCGACATCGGCGGCCCTAGCGCCGGCACCATGTTCGCGCTCGGCATCATCGACAAGCTGACCGCGGACAACCTGACCGGCGGCAAGTTCATCGCCGGCACCGGCGAGATCACGCCGAACGGCCAGGTTCAGGCGATTGGCGGCATCCAGCAGAAGATGGTCGGCGCGCACAACGCCGGCGCGACGATCTTCCTGGCGCCCGCGTCCAACTGCTCGGACGTCAAAGGGGCGATCCCGTCCGGCTTGCGCGTGGTCAAGATCAGCACGCTGAGCCAGGCGGTCACCTACCTGGACGACATCAAGGACGGAAAGTCCGTTCCGTCCTGTTAGCCCGGCCACTGCCCATGTGCGGATTGCACGCAGGGTGGGCATCCTCGGTGAGGTACTAGCCTTCGGGGTATGAGCGAGACCGACGTGATCGTGCTGGGCATGGGCCCTGGCGGCGAGTATGTGGCGGAAACCCTGGCCGAGGCCGGCCTGCACGTGACCGGCGTCGAGCCACGGCTGGTCGGTGGCGAGTGCCCGTACTTCGGGTGCGTGCCGTCGAAGATGATGATCCGCGCCGCCAACGTGATCGCCGAGACCCGGCGGGTACCGGTACTGGCCGGGACGTCGACTGTCATCCCCGACTGGTCCAAGGTCGCGTTGCGGATCAGGGAGGAAGCCACCGACTACTGGGACGACAAGGTGGCAGTCGACCGGTTCACCGGCAAGGGCGGGCACTTCGTGCGCGGCGCCGGCACGATCACCGGCCCGGGCCAGGTGACGGTCGCCGGGCCTGACGGCTCATCCGAGGTCTACACGGCCAAGCGCGGCATCGTGATCAACACCGGCACCGACCCGGCCGTCCCGCCGATCGACGGGCTGGCCGGCACCCCGTACTGGACGAACCGGGACATCGTCCAGGTCGAGGAGGTGCCGAAGTCGCTGATCATTCTCGGCGGCGGCGCGATCGGCTCAGAACTCGCCCAGGTCTTCGCCCGGTTCGGCGCCGAGGTCACCGTCGTAGAGGCGGCACCCAGGCTGCTCGCGCTGGAGGAGCCGGAATCCAGCCAGCTGCTTGAGCGCGTCTTCTCCGCCGAGGGCATCAAGGTGTGCGTGAACGCCCCCGCCGAGCGGGTGTCCCACCACGCCACCCACTTCACCGTGCACATCGGCCAGGGCGCGCTGATGGCCGAACGCCTGCTGGTCGCCACCGGCCGCCGGGTCGACCTGGCCAGGCTCGGCGTCGCCTCGATAGGCCTGGACGAGCACGCCAGGTTCATCGAGGTCGACGAGTGGATGCGCGCGGCCGACGGCGTGTGGGCGGTCGGCGACATCACGGGCAAGGGCCAGTTCACCCACATGTCGATGTACCAGGCCGACATCGTGGTCCGCGACATCCTCGGCCAGGGCGGCGCGTCCGCCGACTACTCGGCGGTCCCCCGCGTCACGTTCACTGACCCGGAGATCGGCTCGGTCGGCATGACCGAGGCACAGGCCCGCCAGGCCGGCTTCAAAGTCCGGGCCGCCTGCACCGAGATTCCGTACTCCGCGAGGGGCTGGATTCACAAGGCAGGTAACGAAGGCCTGATCAAGGTCATCGAAGACTCAGAACGAGGCGTACTGCTTGGTGCGACTTCAGCCGGTCCCACTGGTGGTGAAGTGCTCAGCGCGCTGCAGGTGGCGGTCCGTGCGCAGGTCCCGGTGGCGACGTTGCGCAACATGGCGTACGCCTACCCCACGTTCTACCGCGCGATCGAGGAAGCCCTCAAGGGGCTCGACGCCTAGCCGGCGGCGCTACACCTCGTTGAGCGGGATGTCCGGGTCGGCGAGGCGCTCCGGGTCTACCCGGGTGGCCGGGCGGATGAGCCCCTGGATGTCGTCGGTGACGTCCCAGACATTGACGTTCATCCCGGCGAGCACCTGGCCCTGGTGCAGCCAGAACGCGATGAACTCGCGCCGCTCCTTGTCACCGCGGAACACGACCTGGTCATAGCCTCCGGGAGCGACGTAACCGGAGTACTCCATGCCCAGGTCGTACTGGTCGGTGTAGAAGTACGGCAGCAGGTCGTAGTAGACCTCCTGGCCGAGCATCGCCTTGGCCGCGGTCTGCGGCTGGTTGAGTGCGTTGGCCCAGTGTTCCACCCGCAGGTGCCTGCCATAGAACGGGTGATAGGCGTCGGCGACGTCGCCGGCCACGTAGATGTCCGGGTCGGAGGTGCACAGCGACGCGTCCGCCCGGATCCCGTTGCCGACCTCGAGGCCGGCCGCCTCGGCCAGGCCGGTATTGGGCGAGATCCCGACGCCGACGATGACCAGGTCGGCGCCTATCTGCGTGCCGTCGACGAGGCTGACCCCGGTGACGTGGTCGTCCGCACCGGTCAGGTCCTCGATCTGGACACCGAGCCGCAGGTCTACCCCGTTCGCCCGGTGCAGGTCGGCGAACACCCCGGCGACCTCGCGGCCGAGCACTTGCAGCAGGGGCAATTCGGCCATCTCCACGAGCGTCACGTCTGCTCCGGCGGCGCGGGCAGCCGCGGCGCACTCCAGGCCGATCCAGCCGCCGCCGATCACCACGACCCGCTGCCCTTGCTGGAGCGCGGCCTTGATCCGGTCGCTGTCCCCCACCCGGCGCAGATAGTCCACACCGCGCAGGTCGGCCCCCGACGCCTGGAGCCGCTTCGGCGACGAACCCGTCGTCAGCAGCAGTTTGTCGTACCCGACGGCGTCGCCGCCGACCACCACCTGGTGGTTACCGCGGTCGATGGCGGTGACGGGCGCTCCGAGCCGCAGGTCCACATCGTGCTCGGCGTACCAGCCCTCCGGGTGGACGTAGACAGACTCCCGTTCTGCTTTGCCCACCAGGTAGTCCTTGGACAGTGGCGGCCGCTCATACGGACGCTCGGCTTCGTCACCGATCAGCACGACCGGCCCGCCGAATCCCTCATCGCGCAGCGTTTCCGCCGCCTTGGCCCCCGCCAATCCCGCGCCTACGATCACGAAAGTCATTCCTCAACCCTAGCCCGCTTGCTCTCGGGGGAAACTGGAGCCGCATGATGACGGCCAGCAGATTACGCTGACCTGGTGATTGCCGTCCGGGACGTGGTGCGCAACAAGGCGCTGGCCGCCGGGGCCGGGCAGTGGCTCCGCGACCTGCCCGATCTGGTCGCCAGCCTGGAACGGGACTGGTCGATCAGCGTCGGCCGGGCATATGACGATCCGACCGAGGCGTTCGTCGCCGAGGCGGCGCTGGGCGACGGCACCCCCGCCGTCCTGAAGCTGCATATCCCCCGGCCCGGCCGGCACGCGGAGAACGAGATAACGGTCCTGCGGCTCGCCGCGGATGGCGGCTGCGTCCGGTTGCTCGACGCCGACGTGGATCGCCGGGCCCTGCTGCTGGAACGGCTGGGCCGGCCGATGTCCGAACTGGGCCTGCCGTTGGCGGAGCGGCTGGAGATCCTGTGCGCGACGGCCGCCAGGGTATGGCGGCCCGCCCCCGGCAGCGGACTCCCCACTGGCGCGGACAAGGCCCGCTGGCTGGCCGGCTTCATCTTGCGGACGTGGGAGGAACTCGGCCGGCCGTGCTCCGAACGCGCGGTCGCGCACGCGGTGGCGTGCGCGCAGGTGCGCGGCGCCGCGCACGACGACGAGCGCGCCGTCCTGGTGCATGGCGACGTGCACCAGTGGAACGCAGTGCAGTCGAACGGCGGGTTCAAGCTGGTCGACCCCGACGGGCTGCTCGCCGAGGCCGAATACGACCTCGGCGTGCTCATGCGCGAGGACCCGGTAGAGCTGATGGCCGGCGATCCGTACGAGCGGGCACGCTGGCTCGCCCACCGCACCGGCCTGAACGCCACCGCCATCTGGGAATGGGGCGTGACCGAGCGCGTATCCACCGGCCTGCTCGCCACCCGGGTCGGCCTGCAGCCCGTCGGCGCCCAGATGCTCGCCGCCGCCGATCGAATAGCCGCCCTCAGCGAATGAGCCGCCCGCCAGATAGCCGCTTCTGGCGAACGAGGTGGCCG
>DASXDG010000257.1:0-49246 GCA_036490795.1 Streptosporangiaceae bacterium | reverse complement strand
ATCATAACTACGCCCAGCGGGAGGTCCGGCTCAGCAGGACGGCCGCGGCCACGGCGCCTGCCGTTGAGGTGCGCAGCACGGAGGGACCGAGCCGGTACGGTCTCGCGCCGGCGGCGGTGAGCTCGGCGCTCTCCCGCGCAGCGATCCCGCCTTCCGGGCCCACGACCACGATCAGCTCGCCGTCCTCCGGCGGGCTCACCGAGGCCAGCGAGCCGACGGCGCCCGGTTCGAGCAGGACCGCGAACCCGGCACCCGCGATGAGGCCGGCCGCCTCGACGGTGGTGACGGGGGTGGTCACCTCGGGTATCCACGGACGTTCTGACTGCTTGGCGGCCTCCCGCGCCTTAGCCCGCCACCGCGCTGCGCCCTTCTCGTCCCGCCAGACTGGCACGGCCCGCTCCGAAGCCCACGGGACGATCGTGTCGACGCCTACCTCGGTCATCTCCTCGACGGCAAGCTCGCCCCGGTCGCCCTTGGGGATCGCCTGGATGACCGTGATCGACGGCCGGGGGCGCGGGACCTCCCGCCGGGACTCAACAGAAAGCTCAAGCGAGCCGCCGTTCACACCGGTGACCACGCAGGACGCGACCATGCCCGCACCGTCGCCCACGTCGATGCGCTCGCCGGGGCGCAGCCTGCGGACGACGGCGGCGTGCCTGCCTTCGGCACCGGACAGGACAAGCGGTCCCTGGCCGGTCAGTTGTTCTGTCAGCGCGAAGAACAAGCTTCAGCGCCCGTTGAACGCGTCTCGCAGCCGCGAGAAGAAGCCCTGCTGGCCGGGAGCGAACTTGCCGGGCGGGGATTCTTCGCCGCGCAGCTTGGACAGGTCGCGGAGCAGCTTCTCCTGGTCTGGGTCGAGCTTGGTGGGCGTCTCGACGGTGACGTGGATGACCAGGTCGCCGCGCCCGTTCCCGTTCAGGTGCTTGACACCCTGCCCGTACAGCGGGATGACCTGGCCGGACTGAGTGCCCGGGCGGATGTCGATGTCGGCGGGCCCGTCCAGGCTGTCCACCGACAGCGTGGCGCCGAGCGCCGCGGCCACCATCGGGATCGTCACCGTGCAGTGCAGGTCGTCGCCCTGGCGCTCGAAGATCTCGTGCGGGCGCTGCACCACCTCGAGGAACAGGTCGCCGGGCGGGCCACCGCCGGGACCGACCTCGCCCTCTCCAGCCAGCTGGATGTGAGTGCCGTCCTCGACGCCCGCCGGGATGCGGACCTTGATCGTGCGCCGGGTACGGACCCGGCCGTCGCCATCACACTCGTGGCAGGGCCTTGGGATGATCGTGCCGTAGCCGCCGCAACCCGGGCAGACCAGGATCTGCCGCATCTCGCCGAGGAACGACCTGGTCACCTGGCTGACCTCGCCGCGGCCGTTACAGATATCGCAGGTCTGCGGGTGGGTGCCCGGCGCCGTGCCCTCGCCGGAGCAGGTCGGGCAGACCACCGCGGTGTCCACGGTCAGTTCGCGCGTCGCGCCGAACGAGCACTCGGATAGGTCCAGCTCGATCCTGATCGTGGCGTTCCTGCCGCGTTGCGCGCGGCTGCGCGGGCCGCGCTGCTGCGCACCGCCCGCGGCACCGAAGAACGCGTCCATCAGGTCGCTGAACGGGAACCCGCCCGGCCCGAAGCCGCCACCCGCCCGGGCCGCACCCGCACTGGCGAACGGGTCCACGCCCATGTCGTACATCCGGCGCTTCTCCGGGTCGGAGAGCACCTCGTAGGCCTGGGTGATCTCCTTGAAATGCTCCACCGTCTCCGGATCGGGGTTAACGTCCGGGTGCAGCTCCCTCGCCAGCCTCCGGTAAGCCCGCTTCACCTCGTCCTGGGTGGCGTCGCGACGTACCTTCAGCAGCGTGTAATAATCCGCCGCCACTATGACTCCATCAGGATCTTGCCGACATAGCTTGCAACCGCCCGGACGGCGCCCATTGTTCCCGGGTAGTCCATGCGCGTGGGGCCGAGCACGCCGAGCTTGGCCAGCGGCTGGTCGGCGCTTCCGTAGGCCGAGGTCACCACCGAGGTGCTCCGCAGCCCCGCCACCGGGTTCTCCGTTCCGATCCGGACGGTCAGCATCGCGGGATCGGCCTCGCCGAGCAGCCGCATCAGCACCACTTGCTCCTCCAGGGCTTCGAGAACATCCCGCAGGCCCTTGCTGAAGTCGTGAGCGGCGAGGTTCGCCGCGCCACCGAACACGATCTTCTCCTCGTGCCGCTCCACCAGGCTGTCCAGCAGCGCGGTGAACACGGTGTTCGCGTTCGCCCGGTCGACGGCGGGGATCCGCTCGCCCAGCGTCGCCACCAGGCCGGCCGCCTCGGCCAGCTTGCGCCCGTCCAGGGACGCGTTCACCACGGCGCGTACGTGCGCGACCGAGGCCTCGTCCCACGGCTCGGCCAGGTCTACCGTGCGGTGCTCAACCCGGCCCGTGTCGGTGATGAGCACGACCAGCAGCTTCTGCGGGGCAAGGCCGACCACCTCGATCTGCTTGACCGAGGACCGGGCGAGCGACGGATACTGCACGACCGCGACCTGGCGGGTGAGCTGCACCAGCAGCCGGACGGTGCGCGTCACCACGTCGTCGATGCTATAGGCACCGCCCAGGAACGTCTCGATGGCCCGCCGCTCGGCCACCGACAGCGGCTTGACGCCGGACAGCCGGTCCACGAACAGCCGGTAGCCCTTGTCGGTCGGGATCCGCCCGGCGCTGGTATGCGGCTGGGCGATGAACCCCTGTTCCTCGAGGACCGCCATGTCATTGCGGATGGTCGCCGGCGAGACGTCGAAGTGATGCCTGTCGACCAGGCTCTTCGAGCCGACAGGCTCCGTGGTGGACACGTAGTCTTCTACGATCGCACGTAGTACCGTCAGCTTCCGTTCATCGAGCACGCCCCCACCTCCTCTGGCCCAGCGTCTTCAACGAGCACCGCGTCGCCACTAGCACTGTGTCGCCCTGAGTGCTAATTCTATGCCGGGATAGGGGCGTGTCGGCGACACCTCGGGGGATGCGGCCCGGCTAGGCTGCACTCAGCCTACGGCTTGTGACGGCCCGGCTTATAGCGCCCGGCCGGGCAGCAGGGCGGCAGTTTCCGGTCGGACGCGGCTACCGGGCCCGGCCCACCCCCAGGGAGACAGCGCAGGGAGACAGCGCAGGGAGGCAAGCCAGTGCGTAGCACGCAGTACGACGGCATTCAGGTCGGCCGGCGGCACCGGCCGACGCTTGCCGAGGCACCGCAGGTGCCCGTGGAAAGAGGCCTGGTCGTGGAAGACGCCGAGGGCCGGTTCTGCGGCGCGGTCGTCGCCTACGAGAAGGGCTCGGTCACCCTGGAGGACCGGCACGGCAAGCGGCGCGTGTTCCCGCTCTCGCCCGGCGCGTTCCTGCTGGACGGAAAGCGGGTCACGCTGACTCCCCCGGCCGCGGCGCCGGCCGCTCCGCAGCGGACCGCCTCCGGATCCGTGGCCGCCCCCACCGCCAGGGCGAAGGTGGCCAAGGCCAGCCGGATCTACGTGGAGGGCAAGCACGACGCCGAGCTGGTCGAGAAGATCTGGGGCGATGACCTGCGCGATGTCGGCGTCGTGGTCGAGTACCTGGAGGGCATCGACGACCTGCCCTCGATCGTGGCCAGCTTCTCGCCCGGTCCCGGCCGCCGCCTCGGGGTCCTGGTGGACCACCTGGTGGCCGGGTCGAAGGAGACCCGGATCGCCGCGTCGGTGACCTCGCCCGACGTGCTGGTCGTGGGCCACAGGTTCATCGACATCTGGGCGGCGGTCCGGCCCTCGGCCGTCGGCATCACCCGCTGGCCGGACGTCCCGCGCGGCCAGCCGTGGAAGGAAGGCGTGCTCGCGGCCATCGGCTGGCGGCTGGAGCCCGCACAGGCATGGCGGCGCATCCTGCGGTCGGTGTCCACCTACACCGACCTGGAACCCGAGTTGCTGGGCCGGGTTGAGGAACTGATCGATTTCGTAACGGCAACCGGAGACGAATAGCGTGGAACAGATGACCAGAGATCCCGTCCCCGACTGGGCCGCGGAGCCCGCGGTAGCACGTGACGCCGACGCGACCTGGGCGACGCTCGGCTATCTGGGCGCCATCTTCCTCGGTCCGGTGATCCCGCTGATCACCTTCTGGCTGCGCAGGGACAAGTCCCAGTTCATGCGCTACCACAGCGCCCGGGCGCTGAACCTCTCGCTGACCGTGCTGCTGTACGTGATTTGCTGCGCCATCCTCGGCGGCATGCTCGCGCTCGACACGATCGCGCTCGGCCTTGGCGTGGGGCTGCCGCTGGTGTTCCTGCTCTGGCTGGCCATGCTGAAGTACCTGATCCGAGGCGCCGGCGCGGCCCAGCGCGGCGAGCCGTACGAGGTACCCAGCTGGATCTGCGCGACCGTCGTCAGGGACACGGTCAGCGAAGCCGGCTAAGGAGTGAGCGCGCGGACCACCGTGTCCGCGAGCAGCCGGCCGCGCCGGGTGAGGTACAGCCGGTCATCGCGCACGTCGACCAGGCCGTCGAGGTCCGGGTAGGGCCAGTCCGGCAGCGCGCTGAGCGGATAGCCGTCGGCGAGGCGGATCTCCAGCATCACACGTTCCAGCTCGCGTTCGTCGCCGGTGAGTACCTCGCGCGCCTGGCCCGGGCTGACCCCCGCCTCGATCCGGCTCGCGTAGGCGGCCGGATGCCGGACGTTCCACCAGCGGGTGCCGCCGACGTGACTGTGCGCTCCCGGCCCGATCCCCCACCAGTCTCCGCCGGTCCAGTAGAGCATGTTGTGCGCGCAGCGCGCCCCGGCGTCCGCGGCCCAGTTCGAGATCTCGTACCAGCCGTACCCGGCGGCGGACAGCGTCTGGTCCGCGATGACGTAGCGGCCGGCCAGCACGTCGTCGTCCGGCGGCGTGAGCTCGCCCCTGCGCACCCGCGCGGCCAGCCGGGTGCCCTGCTCGACGGTCAGCGCGTACGCCGAGATGTGGTCGGGTCCTGCCGCTATAGCGGCACGCAGCGAGCGCTCCCAGTCCGCGTCGCTCTCCCCTGGCGTGCCGTAGATGAGATCCAGGCTGGTGTGCTCGAAGCCTGCCTGCTTCGCCCAGGCCACGCACTGCTCGGGCCGCCCGGGCTGATGGCTGCGGTCGAGGACGGCGAGCACCCCGCTGACCGCGCTCTGCATGCCGAACGACACGCGGGTGATTCCCCTGGCCCGCAGCTCGTCCAGGCTCTCCTCGGTCACCGACTCCGGATTGGCCTCGGTCGTGATCTCGGCACCGGCGGCGAGCCCGAACTCGGTGCCGATCGCGTCCAGGATCGCGCCGAAAGCGGCGGGGGCGAGCAGCGTCGGAGTCCCGCCGCCGAAGAACACCGTGCTGGCCGGCCTGGCGGCCGCGCCGAGCACCTCGCGGGCGAAACGGAGTTCGGCGATGGCCAGGGCGGCATAGGTTCCAGCCGACACGGCGCCGCCGCCGAGCTCACTGGACGTGTAGGTGTTGAAGTCGCAGTAGCCGCACCGGGTGGCGCAGAACGGAACGTGGACGTATACGCCGAAAGGCCGCGTCCCTGCGCCGTCCAGCGCGGTCCGCGGCAGCGTCCCGTCGGCCGGGACTGGCTCTCCCCCGGTCACCGCACCCGGCATGGACTCCACGCTACCCGCCGTTTTCGGCTGCCCGTTACCGGCGGCGGTGGGGACGAAGGCGGATCAGGTGCATATGCTGGGATCACGGTTGTACGGACGGGAGGCTGCGATGACTGATCCATCGTCAGGATGGGATCCATCGTCAGGATGGCCGGAGCCGATGGGGTATCCGCCGGCGCCGCAGCAGCGGCCCATGCCGATGCCGGTCCATCCGCACATGCGCGCCGCGTCCGTCGACCGGGAACGAGGCGTTGACGTGCTCAAGGCGGCGTTCGCCGAGGGGCGGCTCAACCAGGACGAGTACAACGACCGGATGGGCAAGGCGTACAACGCCCGTACCTACGGCGAGCTCGTGGCCCTGACCGGAGACCTTCCGGCCGGCCCCCTTCCGGTCGCGATGCCGCAGGCTTGGCAGCAGGCCTGGCAGGCTCCGCCGGTTCAGCGGACCAATTCGATGGCGACGGCCGCGCTGGTCATGGGGCTGCTCGAGTTCTTCACCATGGGCCTGACCGCCATCCCGGCGATCATCTGCGGGCACATCGCTCGTGGCCAGATCAAGCGGACCGCCGAGCAGGGCGATGGCATGGCCGTCGCGGGGCTGGTGCTCGGCTACCTGGCCATCGCGTTCGGCGTGCTGATCGCGATTATCGCCGTGGTGGCCATCGCGCATTCGGGGCCGGGCAGCGGGCCCGTCATCGGCCAGCCCATCTCGGGACCTTAGCGGGTTTAAAGTCACGCATTGGCAACTTCTGGCGCCTCCCGCACGTCTACACTCTGTAAGAAGTCTACCGGGGAGGCGCGATGGTGGCATACGGTCCTAGCGTCGGCTCCATGCTGGCCTCGAACGCGGATCGGGAACGGGCTATCGACGTGCTCCGCGCGGGTTTCGCCGAGGGACGGCTCACCCAGGACGAGTTCAATGAACGCGTCGCGCGGGTCCAGGAGTCACGGACATATGACCAGCTAGCCGCCCAGACTCGCGATCTTCCCGCGGGTCCGTGGGGCGGGCTGGTCCCGGTCTCGTACCACAATCAGGCGGTTCCCTACCGCGACCGGGCGGTCCAGGGCCCTGATCCGTCGTTCGCCAACCTGGCGCTCACCGCGGTCGTCATGTTCGCGCTCGCCGCGATCGTCACCGCTCTCGCGATCTACGCCCACATGCACGGGCAGGCGTTCGGCACGAACATGAACAACCCCACGCCAGCCATAGACCAGCCGTACGTGCGGCATTTCCCCCATCACCCGTAACGGGCGCGAGCACCACTGCTCGTTATGCTCGATCAGCGCTTCTTGTTGGTGTCGGTGGTGGACAGCGCGGCCACGAATGCCTCCTGCGGTACCTCGACGCGGCCGATCGTCTTCATCCGCTTCTTGCCTTCCTTCTGCTTCTCCAGCAGCTTGCGCTTGCGGGTGATGTCGCCGCCATAACACTTAGCGAGCACGTCCTTACGCAACGCACGGATGTTCTCCCGGGCGATGATGCGCGCCCCGACCGCCGCCTGGATGGGCACCTCGAACTGCTGGCGAGGTATGAGTTCCTTCAGCTTCGACGCCATCGCCATGCCGTACTCGCGGGCGTTGTCCGCGTGCACGATCTGGCTGAACGCGTCGACCGGCTGTCCCTGCAGCAAGATGTCCACCTTGACCAGCTCCGCCTCCTGCTCACCGGCCGGTTCGTAGTCGAGCGAGGCGTAGCCGCGGGTGCGGGACTTGAGCTGGTCGAAGAAGTCGAAGATGATCTCCGCCATCGGCAGCGTGTACCGGATCTCGACCCGGTCCGCGGACAGGTAGTCCATGCCGAGCAGCACGCCGCGCCGCCCCTGGCACAGTTCCATGATCGTGCCGATGTAGTCCGACGGCGAGATGACCGTCGCCCGGACCACCGGCTCGTACACGGCCGCGATCTTGCCCTTCACCGGGCTGGGCCCGGCCACGCCGTCGGCGCTGCCGGGGAAGTCACTGGGGTTGGTGACCGTCAGTTCCTTCCCGGTGTCCATGACGACCCGGTAGACCACGTTCGGCGCCGTCGAGATCAGCGACAGGTCGAACTCGCGTTCCAGCCGTTCCCGCACGATCTCCATGTGCAGCAGGCCGAGGAAGCCGCAGCGGAAGCCGAACCCGAGCGCGGTGCTCGTCTCCGGTTCGTAGATCAGCGCGGCGTCGTTCAGCCTGAGCTTGTCGAGCGCATCCCGCAGGTCCGGGTAGTCGTCGCCGTCGACCGGATAGAGGCCGGAGAACACCATCGGCTTGGGGTGCGAGTATCCCGCCAGCGCCGCCGCGGCCGGCTTGGCCGCGCTGGTGACGGTGTCACCGACCCGGGCCTGCCGCACGTCCTTGACGCCGGTCATCAGGTACCCGACCTCGCCGGCCGCCAGCGCCTCTGTCGGCATGGGATCCGGCGAGATGACCCCCAGCTCGAGCGTCTCGTGCACCGCACCGGTGGACATCATCAGCGACCGCTCGCGCCGGGTCAGCTGCCCGTCCATCACCCGCACGTACGTCACGACGCCGCGATATGTATCGTACACAGAATCGAAGATCAGCGCCCGGGCCGGCGCGTCCAGCTTTCCGGAGGGCGGCGGGACCTGCCGGATCACCTCGTGCAGCAGTTCCCTGACACCTTCGCCGGTCTTCGCCGAGACCTTGAACACGTCGGACGGCTCGCAGCCGATGATGCCGGCGAGTTCGGCCGCGTACCGCTCCGGCTGCGCGGCGGGCAGGTCGATCTTGTTCAGCACCGGGATGATCTTGAGGTCCGCGTCCAGGGCCAGGTAGAGGTTGGCCAGGGTCTGCGCATCGATGCCCTGGGCGGCGTCGACCAGCAAGATCGCGCCCTCGCACGCCGCCAGTGACCGGGACACCTCATAGGTGAAGTCGACGTGGCCGGGCGTGTCGATGAGGTTCAGCACGTAGGCCTGGCCATCCTCGCCGGTCCACGGCAGCCGGACGGCCTGGCTCTTGATCGTGATGCCCCGCTCACGCTCGATGTCCATCCGGTCCAGGTACTGGGCGCGCATCTGCCGTCCCTCGACCACCCCTGTGTACTGGAGCATGCGGTCAGCAAGGGTCGACTTGCCGTGGTCGATATGGGCGATGATGCAGAAGTTCCTGATCACAGCCTGGTCGACGCGGCCCTGACTAGCGGTAGGCACGTGGTCCTTTCCCGATGATCCCGATCTGGCTCTCCAGGAAGCCCGCAAGGGCCTGGGTGATCCATAATCGCATGCCGGCAGCGGTGCCCCTGCCCTAGCATTGCGCTACGAAGCGGCTCCAGTTTGAAGGCCGGGCTCCGACTCGGATAAGCTACTTCGTCGCGGCCATCCACTTGCAAACGTTGAAGGACCCCATCGCGTGGCGAATATTAAGTCTCAGATCAAGCGCAACAAGCAGAACGAGAAGGCGCACCAGCGCAACAAGGCTACCAAGTCGGCGCTGCGTACCGCCGTGCGGAAGTTCCGTGAGGCCGCGGACGAGGGCAACCTCGACGAGGCGGGCACCGCTCTTCGTACCGCTTGCCGCCAGCTCGACAAGGCCGCCAGCAAGGGCGTGATCCACAAGAAGCAGGCAGCGAACCGCAAGTCAGCGATCGCCAGCCGCTACGCCGAGCTGTCCGCCGCTAAGTAAGCGGCCCGGCCGGGACCGGCCGTGGGCTAACAAGACGGCCAGGCGCCGTTGTTGCGGTAACCGTGTCGCGGTTGCCGCTACAACGGCGCTTGCCATGACGTGCGCACGCCAGTTGAACGTCGCGCACGTCGTTGGTGTGGGCGCGCGTCGAGCCGGGCTCTAGCCGAGCCGGTCCCGGTGGATTACCGGGTTCCCCTGGCGGCGACGATGCGCCGGATGGCCCGCTCCAGGGCGTATCCGGCGCTGACCGCATCGCCCTTGACCTGGGCGTCCGCCTCGGCCACGGCCCCGAGGGCGACCGCGATTCCGTCCGGGTGCCAGCCGCGCAACTGCTGTTTCACCCGGTCGATCTTCCACGGCGGTGCGCCGACTTCCGCGGCCAGTGCGGCGGAGGAGAGCCCGCGCCCGGCCGCGCCGACCCGCCCGAGCAGGCGCACGCCCGAGGCGAGGGCGCTGTTGATCAGCACCGGGGAGACACCGGTAGCCAGCGCCCAGCGCAGCTGTTCCACGGCTTGGACCAAGTGCCCTTCCACGGCCCTGTCAGCGACCGAGAAGCCGGTGGCCTCGGCCCGGCCCCGGTAGTAGGTGGTGACCACGGACTCGTCCACAGGGCCCGGTGAGTCCGCCGCGAGCTGGTCACAGGCGGCCGCCAGCTCACGCAGGTCCGAGCCGACCGCGTCGAGCAGTGCCCTGGCGGCACCGTCGTCGGCACGCGACCCGCTCCTGCGGAATTCGGCCCGGATGAAGTCCAGCCGCTCGGCGAACCTGGTGATCTTCGGGCACTCCACCACCCGTGCCCCTGGCGCCTTCTTCGCGGCGGCCAGGATGTCCTTGCCCTTCGCACCGCCGGCGTGGGTCAGCACGAGCGCGGCGTCGGGACTGGGCGCGGACAGGTAACGGAGCACGTCAGCGGCGGGATCCTTGAGCAGGTTCTGCGCGGCTCTGATCACCACCACAGAACCGCCGCCGAACAGCGACGGCGAGGTCAGCGACGCCAGTTCGCCGGGGCCTAGCGCGGCGCCGTCCAGGTCGTGCACGTCCTCAAGGCCCGAGTCGCCGGACAGGTCCGCGACAACCTCGCGCACCGCCCGGTCGATGAGGAACTCCTCCTCACCCACGACCACAGTCACCGGTGTCATGTGGCTATGATGCCAGGTTCGGGGAGGAGGACGTCGTTGCGCCGCCTGTGCCAGCAGCCGATCGCGCTATACGCCGTCCTCGGCATTTGGGCCGTGCTGTGGTTCGTGATACTGGCGCGACGCGGCGGCATCGACTGGAAGTTCTTCAGCACCGGCACGTCGTTGCTGTTCGGCGGCCACCCGCCGGTCATTCACGGCATCACCGGCGGCGCCGGGACCGCGGGTCCGGCCGGGCGGCCAGGACCGCGCCCAGCGGGCGGCCTGCACATCTTCGCGAACTACCCGGCACTGCAGATGGGGCCGCTGTCCTACCTGGCCGCCGCGGCGCTGGGCCAGAACGTGGTCGCCGCCGAACTGTTCCTCCAGGCGGCGGGCCTGCTGATCGTGTACCTGACCGACCGCATCGCCCAGATCGCGCGGCCCGGCCGGCGTGACCCGTGGAAACTGCTCGCGGGCGGCGCCGTGTTCCTCGTCGCCTGGTCCGAACTGTCCGCCGCCTTCGCCCATCTGGACGACGGCCTGGCCCTGCTGCTGGCCGTGCTGGCCGTCTACGCCGCCGTGACCGGTCATCCGGTCCTGTCCGGCATCGCGGTCGGCTTGGCCGCGGACGCCAAACCGTGGGCGCTGGTGTTCCTGCCGGTGCTGCTGATCAACCCGAAGACGATCAGGGCGACCGCCGCCGCGGCGGCCGCCCTCGCCGCCGCCTGGGTGCCGTTCTTCGCGGCGGATCCGGCGACGATAGCCGCGAGCCGGTTCCTGATCAGGAACGAACCGGACTCCGCGCTGCGCGCCCTCGGCGTCACAGAGAACTACACGCCCCGGTGGGATCGTCCCGCCCAGGCCCTGTTGGGCTGCGCGCTCGGCACGGTCGCCTTCCTGCGCGGACGCTGGCCCGCGATACTCATGCTGGCCGGCGGTGCCCGCATCGTGCTCGACCCGGCGGCGCACAGTTATTACACGCCCGATCTCGTGACCGGCGCGCTGCTGCTTGACCTGTCCGGCCGGACCAGGAACGTCCCGGTCCTCACCATCGTCTCGTTCGCCGCGCTGAACCTGGCGCCGCTCGTCATCGCGAGCGCGGCTGCTCAGGGGGCGATCAGGCTGGCGGTTGTCGTCGCCTGCATCGTGGCGGGACTGACCGTGCGGAGCTACGCGACCGGTTCGCCGCCGCGCCAGACCCGCCGTGGCGCGAGCCCGTAGGACCAGACGAAGGCGCCCTCGTGGTCGGCGTCCCACAGCACCATGTCGGCCAGCCGCCCGCGCACCATCGCGCCTCGGTCCTGGGCGCGCAGCGCGTGCGATCCGCCGATCGTCGCGGCCCGCAGCGCCTCCTCGATGCTCATGCCGAAGGACGACACGGCCAGCGAGATGACCAGCGCCATCGACGTGATGCCGGTGCCGCCAGGTGTGTGGTCGGTGCCGAGCGCCACCGTGACGCCCTTGTCGAGCAGCGACCGGACCGGCGGCCTGGCCCCGACCTGCAGCGCCGTGGCCGGGCAGACGACGGCGGTGACCCCGGCCCTGGCCAGCGCGCCCACGTCTTCCTCGTCGGCCTCGTGCAGCAGGTCGGCGGACACGCAGCCGAGCTCGGCGGCCAGCCGGGCACCGGCCGAATGGGTCTGCCCGCAGGCGTGCACGCGCGGCAGCAGCCCGCTGCGGCGGCCCGCGGACAAGATGATCCGTGCCTCCTGCTCGGTGAACCGGCCTTCCTCGCAGTACACGTCCACGCTGTTCGCGCCGACGGCCTTCGCGTCGGCACACCAGGAGCCGACCGCGTCGATGTAGTCCGCGCGCCGCCCGAAGTACTCCGGTGGCACGGCGTGCGCCGCGAGGAACGTCACGTGGATCCGCGGCATGCCCGGCTCGCCTTCCAGCGCGCGCAGCATGCGCACGTCGGCGAGTTCGCCGTCACGGGTCAGGTGGTATCCGGTCTTGGCTTCGACGGTGGTCGTCCCCGACCGCATCCAGCGGCTCAGCCGTTCCCGCACGCCGTTGCACAACGTCCAAGGGTCGGTGCCCCTGGTGATAGTGACGGTCGACGCGACCCCGCCGCCCGCCTGGCTGATCTCCTGCGACGTGGCGCCGTTGGACCGCATGGCGAGTTCCGCCCAGCGGTTGCCCGCGTAGACGGGATGGGCGTGCGCGTCGATGAGGCCGGGCGTGACAAGGCCACCGCCGAGGTTCTCCACGTGATCCACGTCAACGATGTCGTCTACCACGCCGGGGACGCGTTGCGGCAGCTCAGCGGCCGGCCCGACCCATGCGATCCGGCCGTCGCTGATCAGTATCACGGCATTGCTGAGTATCTCGGTCCCGGTCCACAACCGGCCGATATTTGTCAGCAGGCGTACAGTCACCGCCGGTATTCCACCTCAGGACGCGCTTCGCCAGCACACCTGCCCCTGCCGGGATCTGTCCTACCTGAGATCCGAGTGGCAAGCAGGTGCCGCTAGCAACATATCGATCAAGACACGGTATTGCACGCTAACCATCGCAGACAAGCCTTTCGCCGATTTACGCCGCAAAGCCGTTTTGCGTGGTTTGCAGCTCAACCGTGATCTGCGAGGATGTGATCTTCGGTACCCGCCGCCGCCCGCAGCTCGGCGGCCAGCCCCGCGGGCACCCGCGCCTCAAGCAGCGTTCCGTCTTCTACGTGGGAAAATGCCACTACCTCACCGGTAGAGTGCGCCCTCGCGACCAGGTCTCCCCTGCTGTACGGCACCACGAGCTTGACCTCGGCCTCGGGCCGGGGCAGCCGCTCCTCGATGGCACGCCAGAGCTCATCGAGGCCCGCGCGGGTCCTCGCCGAGACCGCGAGGCTCCCTTGCTCGCGGGCCCGGAGGCCTTGCAGCTCGACAGGATCGGCGGTGTCGGTCTTGTTGACCACGATCAGCTCCGGCACCTTCTCCGCGCCGATCTCCGCGAGCACCTCGCGCACCGCGGCGATCTGCGCCGCGGGATCCTCGTCCGATCCGTCCACCACGTGCACGATGAGATCCGCCTCGGCGGCCTCCTCCAGCGTGGACCGGAATGCCTCGACCAGCTGGTGCGGCAAATGCCGGACAAATCCCACCGTGTCGGTGAGCGTGAAATCGCGACCCGACGGCGTCACCGCGCGCCGGACCGCGGGGTCCAAAGTGGCGAACAACGCGTCTTCTACCAGCACTCCTGCACCAGTAAGCGCGTTCAGCAAACTGGACTTGCCCGCGTTGGTATACCCAGCGATAACCACAGAAGGCACTTCACGGCGCTGCCGTCGCCCCTTTTGCACCTTTCGTCCAACCGACATTTCCGATATGTCACGTTGGAGTCGTGAGATGCGGGCACGGAGCCGGCGCCGGTCGGTCTCCAGCTTGGTCTCGCCTGGACCGCGGGTACCGATGCCGCCGCCCCCGGCCACCCGGCCGCCAGCCTGCCGGGACAGCGACTCGCCCCAGCCGCGCAGCCTGGGCAGCATGTACTGCAGCTGGGCGAGCTCGACCTGGGCCTTGCCCTCCCTGCTCCTGGCGTGCTGGGCGAAGATGTCCAGGATCAGCGCGGTCCTGTCGATCACCTTGACCTTGACCACGCCTTCAAGCCGGCGCAGCTGCGAGGGAGTCAGCTCCCCGTCGCAGATGACCGTGTCCGCGCCGACGGTCTGTACTATCCCGGCCAGCTCGGCGGCCTTGCCGGATCCGATGTAAGTGGCCGCGTCGACCCGGCTGCGCCGCTGGATCACCCCGTCGAGCACCAGCGACCCCGCCGTCTCGGCCAGCCGCCTCAGCTCGCGCAGCGAGTTCTCGGCGCTGGTCAGGCTCCCGTCCGCCCATACCCCGATCAGCACGACCCGCTCCAGCCGCAGGGCGCGGTACTCGACCTCGGTGACGTCCTGGAGTTCCGTGGATAGCCCGGCGACACGTCGCAATGCGTGCCGTTCCTCCAGGTCAAAGGCCCCCTGGTCGTCAACCTCGTCGGCGAGTGTACTCATTGTCCTCCGTTGTTAAGCGGTTCCCCCGAGCAGTGTTGCCAAGATCCTTGCATGCCCTGCCCAGAATCTCATCTGAATAACGTCAGGCTTGACCCCGTTCATTTCATAACATTCGCTGGTGCTTGGCCAGCTATCTTCACTCCTGCCACGTGCGCATCTGGCCATGTCCCGCCCGGCCCGGGCGCGGACGCCAGCCGGGCACGACGAGCAGTCGTCGGAACACACGGTCATGCTCAGACCAAGGCCTGTAACGATTCGTCCCGCCCGCCCCCGCGCCGCCCGCCCGCCCCCCGCGCCGGCTGGACAAAGCACCACAAAACGGCGGTCAGGCGGGTGGTTCTCGATGATGGTGCGCGTGGCGTTCCGGTAAACCGGAACGCCACGCGCACCATCATCCCGGCACCCCGCGTCGATGCGGACAAAGCGGGGCGAATCTGGCGCCAACGGTGCCGCCGGTAATTCGGGCCGCGCGTGAGGCACCGACGCTCCTATTAGCGCGGAAGGTTTGCTTTACGCGGTAGAGATGGCTGCTCACAGCGACATTAGTTACCGTGCTGGACTGAATTACCGCGCCGAGCACGGGGCGGGGCGGGCCGGAGGCGGGGGCGGGGGCGGAGACGGGGACGTCGGCTAGGTGGCGGAGGCGGGGACGTCGGCTAGGTGGCGGAATACCTCGGCCGTCTGGGATCCGGGGGCGGCGCAGTAGGCGATCAGGCGCTGGCCGGTGTCGGCGATGTGCAGTACCTGGCACTCGAATTCCATCAGGCCCGCCCGCGGGTGGTTGACGCGCTTCATCATCGGGCCGCGGACCTCGACCGCGTGTTCGGCCCACATGGCGGCGAACTCGGGCGAGAGCGCGAGCATCTCGGTGACCAGGGCCTCGATCCGCTGGTCACCGGGATACCTCGCGTATCCGGCGCGCAGGTCGGCGACCGTGGCCCTGGTGAAGCGCAGGAAGTCCTCGTCGGTCCAGATCACGTCGGTGGGCGACCGCTGGAACGTCCAGCGGATCATGTTCGGGTCCTCGTGCCCGGCCAGGTCGCCGATGAAGCGCGTGGCGAGCCGGTTCCAGGCGAGGATGTTGTAGGCGGCGTCGACCACGTAGGCGGGGGTATCCGGCATGCTGTCGAGCAGGTGCCTGATGCCCGGCGTGATCTCACGGCTCGGCCCCGGCTGCGCCGGCGGGGATTCGGCTGCCAGCCGGAACAGGTAGTCCCGCTCGTCGGCGGTCAGCATCAGCGCGCGGGCCAGCGCGGACAGCACCTGCCGGGACGGGTGCGGCCCGCGGCCCTGCTCCAGCCGGATGTAATAGTCCACCGACATCCCGGCGAGCTGGGCGACCTCCTGGCGGCGCAAGCCTGGTGTGCGCCGCCGCCCGGTCTCAGGCAGCCCCGCCTGCCTGGGCGCCAGCCGGGCCCGCCTGGCCCGGAGAAATTCGGCCAGTTCAGCGCGATTCACCATGGTTCAAGCTTGCCACCGGCCGCGGCCGACGGGCGACGGGCAAGGTGGTACCGCCAGTCCCAGGCTAGGCCGGTCTCTCCCTCGCCCGGCCGATGACGCATAGCGTCGAAGGCATGACGAAGAAGATTGCCCTGATCACCGGGGCCAACAAGGGAATCGGATTCGAGACCGCCCGTCAGCTCGGCGCGCAGGGGATGACGGTGCTCGTTGGCGCGCGGAACGACGCGCTGGGTAAGGAAGCGGTGGCCGCGCTGCGATCGGAGGGAATTGACGCCGATACAGTCCAGCTCGACGTGACCGACGATGTGTCCGTCCAGGAGGCGGCCAAGCGGATCGACGCGGAGTACGGCCACCTGGACGTGCTGGTCAACAACGCCGGCGCCCCGACCATCTCGCGCCGTCGCGCGGCGGCCAGCCAGACCGACCTCGACGACATGCGCGCCGTGTATGAGATCAACGTATTCGGTGTGGTGCGGGTGACGAACGCGATGCTGCCGCTGCTGCGCAAGTCGCCGGCCGCGCGGATCGTCAACGTGTCCAGCGAGGTCGGCTCGATCAGCTCGCAGACCGATCCGGCGAGCCCGCTCAGCCAGATGCCGGCCAGCGTGCAGTATCCGTCGTCCAAGGCCGCGGTCAACATGATCACCGCGATGTACGCCAAGGAACTGAAGGACACCCCGGTCAAGGTCAACGCCGCCAATCCCGGTTACTGCGCGACGGACTTCAACGACAACAGCGGCTTCCGCACCGCGGCCGAGGGCGCCGAACCCAGCGTCTACCTGGCCACGCTCCCTGATGACGGCCCGAGCGGCATCCACTGGGGCCACCTCTGGACCAGCGCCGGCGATGGCGGCTACGGCGTCATCGGCTGGTAGTGGCGAACGCCGCGTGCACGGCGGCACGGCCGGCCCCGAACGCGGACTCCAGCAGCGGACCATCGGTCGCGAGCCGGCTGACCTGCGGCGTATCGGGGGCGGGCCGGATTGACGTGACCCACGGCGGCCCATCAGGAGCAGCGTCGTAATGGGCGAGGCGCGCGTCGTCGGCGGCCAGCCGCGCGGCGCGGGCGAGAAAGGCCGCCTGGAGTTCGGGGGTTTGCTTGCGCAGCCCGTTGTGCGCCACGACGAGGTCGGAACGGGTCGGCCTGGTCGTGGTCACCGGGTCGCGGCGGGAACGGAGCACCAGCATGTGCGTGGCGCCCTGGGCGAGAGCGGTCCGGTACGGGATCGACTCGGACAGGCCGGCGTCATAGAAACGGTGCCCGTCCAGTTCCACCGCGGGCCCGGCCAGCAGCGGAAGCGCGGCGCTGGCCCGCATGGCCAGCCGCAAGCCGGCCGCGTCGTGGATGAGCGGGCGCAGGTCGGTGGACAGGCCGGTGACCGCGTCGGTGCCCATCGGATGGAACTCCACGGCGCTGGCCAGCACCGAGTCATAGTCCAGCGGGAAGGTGGTCTGGTACACCTCTTCGATCAGCGTCTCCACCTCCACGATGGGCTTGCCGCGCAGCGCGGCGCGCCGGTGGATGAGCGCCCGGGCGTATTCGGGGTCGGCCCAGCCGCGAAGCCCCTCAGGATAGGAGCTGAGCAGCCAGGCGCCGCTGATCGTGCCGGCCGACGACCCGTACACCGCGTCGAAGGCCGGGACAAACCCCAGTTCGTGCACCGCGAGAGCCATCCCGCCGGAGATGGCACCGCGCATCCCCCCGCCCTCGATGACCAGCGCCACCCGCCGGCCGTCTGCCCGGGCCCCGGCCCGAACCCGGTCGGCCGTCACCCTGCCGGCCAGTACGCGCAGCACCTCCTGCCGTCCGTTCACGCCGCACCCCCGCTCCGTGATCGTCTCTGGTAGAGAACTACCCGGTATAGGCGAGCCTGGACAGCATCGCGGGCAGTTCCCCTTCGTGGACGATGGTGAGCCGGTGCGTGGCGCGGGTGACCGCCACATACAGGTCGTGGCCGCCGACCGGGGACTGCGCGACGATGCCGCCCGGGTCCGCCACTACCACGCGGTCGAACTCCAGCCCCTTGGCCTGGCCCACGGTGAGCAGCGCGACCTGGGCGTCCAGCATGTCCGCGCTGTCTCCAGGCGCCGCTTCGGGCAGCATGCGGGCCAGTTCGGCCATGCGCGCGTTCGGCGCGAGCACCGCGAGCCGGCCGCCGTCTTCCATCCCGGCGAGCTCCGCCTCGATCACGTCGGCTATCGCGGCGATCGTGTCCACCCGCACCGCGCGCGGCTCGACGCCTTCGGAACGTACCGACTCGGGCGGCTGCTCCCCCGGCGCCACCGCGGCCAGGACATCGCCGGCCACCGCCATGATCTCGTCGGGCGTGCGGTAGTTGACGCTCAGCACTTCCTCGTGCCAGCGGTTGCCGACATACGGGCTGAGCATCTCCGTCCACGACGTCGCGCCTGCCGCGCTTCCCCGCTGCGCCACGTCGCCGACGATGGTCATCGACCTGGTGGGGATGCGGCGCATCACCATCCGCCAGGCCATCGCGGACAGCTCCTGCGCCTCGTCGACGATGACGTGCCCGTACGCCCACGACGGGTCGGCCCAGGCGCGTTCGGCGGTGGTGAGCGCCGGGCCGTCGTCACGGTTCCAGTCCGCGAGCGTGCGCGCGTCCACGAAACCCTGCCCGGCCAGGCCGGTGATTTCCAGCACCTCGCCGGCGTACTGCTCCTCGTCGCGGCGCGCCCGCTGCCGTGCGCGGCGGCGCCCTCGCTCCGCCGAGTCGTCGGTGCCGAGCAACTGCACGGCCTCATCGAGCAGCGGGACGTCCGCAACGGTCCACGCCTCAGCGGCACCGGGCCGAAGCAGCACTGCCCGTTCTGCCGCGGTGAGCTGGGGAGCGGCGCCGCGCAGGGCAGTTTCCTCGGTCAGCAGTCCGGCGACCAGGCGCTGCGGGGTGAGCAGCGGCCACAGCGGGTCCAGCGCGGCGCGCACCGGCGGCTCGTCCCACAGCCGGGCGCGCGCGTACGGGATGTCCTCGGGGTCGAGCGGGCGGCTCAGCACGGCGGCTTCGGCGCGGGCGAGCGCGGTCAGCATGTCGGTGACGAACTGCTTCCGCGCGACGTTATGCGGCTTGCGCTGGCCGCGGGCACGGTCGCGTGCGCGGACGCACGCGTCGCGGGGCACCGTGATCTCGACCCCGTCGATGACGACCTTCAGTTCCCCGGACGGCAGCCGTTGCCGGTCCCTGACCGCCTGCCGGAGCACCTTCACCATCTGCACGTCGCCCTTGATGACCGCGGCCTCCGGGTTGTCGTCTGGGGCCGCGTTCACACCGGGGAAGATGTCGGCGATCGAGGTGAGGACCACGTCGGTTTCGCCGAGGGAGGGCAGCACCTGGCCGATGTAGCGGAGGAAGACGGCGTTCGGCCCGATGATCAGCACACCGCGCCGCTCCAGCGTCTGCCGGTGCGTGTAGAGCAGGTAGGCGGCACGGTGCAGCGCCGCCACCGTCTTACCGGTGCCGGGGCCGCCCTGGACCACCATCACGCCCTGCAGCGAGGCGCGGATGACCCGGTCCTGTTCGACCTGGATGGTGGCCACCACGTCGGCCATCCGGCCGGTGCGCGCCTTGTTGATGCTCGCGATCAGCATGGCCTCGCCGGACAGTGTCTTCTTGTCGTCGTCGCTCATCCGGTCCAGGTCGAAGACCTCGTCGTCGACGCCGCTGACCGCGCGGCGGCTGGTGTAGATGTGGCGGCGGCGGATGAGGCCGTTCGGGTTCCTCGGCGTCGCGGCGTAGAACGGGCGGGCGGCGGGAGCCCGCCAGTCGATCAGCCTCGGCTCGTGCTCGTCGTCGCGCAACCCGATCCGCCCGATATAGAGCGTGCCGGTGTGGACGGAAGGCTCCCCGTCGTCGTCGGCTATCAGTCCGGCCGTCTCCGGGTCCGCGTCCGTGCGCCCGAAGACCAGGCCATGCTCAACCGCCTCAAGCTGGGCGAGCCGGCGTGACTGTTCGGACGCCGTGACTTCGCGTTCCACCCTGGCCTGAAACGTACCGCCCTGAGTGCCACTCGCGTGGGTGACGCTCAGCGCATTGCGCGAGCGTTCCCGGGCCGTATCCAACAAGCCATAGAGCATGTCAACGTAGGCCTGTTCCAGAGTGACAGAATCCGACCGGGTGACTTTCGCCTGTCGCAATGTGATATACTTTCCTTAGTCGCGGAACATGCTTACCCGAGCTGAGGTTTGCCGACAGGCTAGCTTACCAGTTGCCGCGACTTTTTGCTATCTGTGCCCCGATCCTTGATCGCGAAGCCTTTTACGCGCTATGGCACGCATTAGCCTTCGCGTTCACAGAATCAGCCGCTACGGCAGCGGCTTCACCAGGCCAGCCGCCGGAATAGAGCCAGCGGCCATTCGCGGTGAATATCGATTCCGGCTGGCCATATTCCCAGTTAAAGAACCCGGCAGGAACCGATCAGCCTGACCCCTGGTATCGCAAGGAATACCTTTCAGGGAGCTTACTGGTGATCCATTTACTGGTGCGAATATAAAGGAAGCCGGCGACAATGTCGTGGTCCGCTACCTGACTGGCCGGGACGACCCGGCCGGCGGCTACCGCCGGGTGCCCCCTCTGTCCTGCTCCGGGCACCTTGCCTAGGATGTAACAGCACCCGAAGGAGGAACTGCACATGCCGGCAACTGGAAACGTGGAGATCACCGGCCCGATGGGTGACCGCTACGACGAGGTGCTCACTCCGCGGGCGATCGAGCTCATCGGAGCGCTCCACGCCGAACTCGCCGGCCGGAGGCAGCAGGCACTCGCCGCCAGGCGTGCCCGCCAGGCCCAGCTCCAGGCGGGCGGCACGCTCGACTTCCTGCCGGAGACGAAGGACATCCGCGAGGACGGCGCGTGGCGTGTCACCGAACCCGCGCCAGGATTGGTAGACCGGCGCGTCGAGATCACCGGACCCACCGACCGCAAGATGACGATCAACGCGCTGAACTCCGGCGCGAACGTCTGGCTGGCCGACTTCGAGGACGCCAACACGCCGCTGTGGGACAACATGATCACCGGCCAGCTGAACCTGAAGGATGCGCTGGACCGGGCCATCGACTTCACCAGCGACGAGGGCAAGATCTACGCGCTGCACGGGGACGACGAGCTGGCCACGATCGTGGTCCGCCCGCGCGGCTGGCACCTGGACGAGAAACACATCCTGGTCGACGGCGCGCGCGCGTCGGGCAGCCTCACCGATTTCGCGTTGTACATGGCCACGTCCGCGCGCAAGCAGCTGGACAAGGGCAACGGCCCCTACTTCTACCTGGCCAAGATGGAGAGCCATCTGGAGGCCCGTCTCTGGAACGACGCGTTCAACCTGGCCCAGGACTTCCTCGGCATCCCGCGCGGCACGATCCGGGCCACGGTGCTGATCGAGACGATCCCGGCCGCGTTCGAGATGGACGAGATCCTTTACGAGCTGCGCGAGCACAGCGCCGGGCTCAACGCGGGCCGCTGGGACTACCTGTTCAGCGTGATCAAGAAGTTCCGCACCAGGGGCCGTGACTTCGTCCTGCCCGAGCGCAACGCCGTCACGATGACCGCCCCGTTCATGCGCGCGTACACCCAGCTGCTCGTGCAGACCTGCCATAAACGCGGCGCGCACGCGATGGGCGGCATGGCCGCGTTCATCCCCAGCCGGCGCGACCCCGCGGTCAACGAGAAGGCGCTGGCCAAGGTGCGCGAGGACAAGACCCGCGAGTCCGGCGACGGTTTCGACGGTTCCTGGGTCGCTCACCCCGATCTGGTGCCGGTCTGCAAGGAGATTTTCGACGGCGTCCTCGGCACCAGCCCGAACCAGATCAGCAAGCAGCGGCCGGACGTGCACGTCACCGCCGTGGACCTGCTCGCGGTCAGCAAGACGCCCGGCCCGATCACCGAGGCGGGCCTGCGCAACAACATCAGCGTCGCCCTTCAGTACCTGGCCAGCTGGCTGGGCGGCAACGGCGCGGTCGCCATCTTCAACCTGATGGAGGACGCCGCCACGGCGGAGATTTCCCGGTCCCAGATCTGGCAGTGGGTGCACAACCGCATCCCGCTCGACGACGGCCGCAGGATCAGCGCGGAGATGGTCGAGGCGCTGATCGACGAGGAGCTGACCAAGATCCGCGAACAGGCCGAGCTAGTTTCCGGACAGGGCAGCTTCGACGCCGAACGTTACGGCCAGGCGACCGCGCTGTTCACCGAGGTAGCCCTCGCCGACAGCTTCGCTGACTTCCTGACCATCCCGGCCTACGAGCGCATGCCGTAATGCTGGGCACCGCGTTTACCCAGCGGCTCAGGGAGATCTGCGGTCCTGAGCATGTGATCACCGACCCGCTGGAGCTCGGCACCTACGAGTGTGACGGGCTGACCTCACATCGCGCGGTTCCCGCGTTGGCCGTGCTGCCTAGGTCTGCGGAACAAGTCGCAAGGGTCGTGCGAGAGTGCGGCGCCGCCAATGTACCGTTTGTCGCCAGGGGCAGCGGCACCGGGCTGTCCGGGGGTGCGCTCCCCCGCGAGGACGGCGTCCTGATCGTCATGTCGCAGATGCGCTCCATCCTGGAGATCGACCCGGTGAGCAGGCGCGCGGTCGTCGAACCGGGCGTGACGAACCTCGCGGTGAGCAACGCGGTCAAGCACCTGGGCCTGTTCTATGCCCCCGACCCGTCCAGCCAGGTGGTCTGCTCGGTCGGCGGCAACGTCGCCGAGAATTCGGGCGGCGCGCACTGCCTCAAGCACGGCTTTACGGTCCACCACGTGACCGGCCTGGAGATCGTCACCCCGCAAGGCGAGCTCACCTGGCTCGGCGACGGTACCGGCGTCCCGTCCGCCTACGATCTGGTGGGTGCCTTCACCGGATCAGAGGGCACCCTCGGCATCGTCACCAAGGTCATCGTCAAGCTGACGCCCATTCCCGAGCAGGTGCACACACTGCTCGCGGCGTACGAGACGACCAGCGAAGGCGGGCAGGCGGTGTCCGACATCATCTCGGCCGGCATCTTGCCCGCCGCGATCGAGATGATGGACGCGCTGTCCATCGAGGCCGCCGAGGCCGCGGTCCAGTGCCGGTATCCCGAGGGCGCGGGTGCCGTGCTGATCGTCGAACTGGACGGCCCGGCCGCCGAGGTGGAACAAGAGCTCGCCACCGTGCGGGCGATCTGCGAGAACGCCGGCTCCACCGAGATCCGGGCCGCCGACGACCCCGCGCGGCGCGCGAAGATCTGGGCCGGGCGGAAGTCCGCGTTCGCCGCCGTCGGCAGGATCAGCCCGGACTTCATCGTCCAGGACGGCGTCGTGCCCCGCACCAGCCTGCCCGCCGTGCTGGCCCGCATCGCGGAGCTGTCGCGGGAGGCCGGCATCAGGGTCGCCAACGTCTTCCACGCGGGCGACGGCAACCTGCACCCGCTGGTCCTGTTCGACGACGCCATCCCCGGCCAGGCCCAGGCCGCCGAGGAACTGTCCGGCGCGATCCTGGACGCCTGCCTCGAGCAGGGCGGTTCGATCACCGGTGAGCACGGCGTCGGCGTGGACAAGTCGCGTTACATGCCCAAGATGTTCACCGCCGACGACCTGGACACCATGCAGCTCATCCGCTGCGCTTTCGACCCGGCCGGCCTGTGCAACCCCGGCAAGATCTATCCAACGCCCCGGCTGTGCGGGGAAGTGCCAGGCAAGCGCCGTACCAACGTTCCCGCCGGCACAGAGATCTTTTGATATGGGATCTTCTGATATGTCAGAACGAGCAGTGGTGCTTCCCGCCACCGTCGATGAGACGTCGGCCGTGCTGACCGACGCGGCCGAGCGCGGCCTCACTGTCGCGGTGCGCGGAGCCGGCCAGGGTTGGGCGACGCCGCGGGCGGATCTGCTCGTTGAGACCAGCAGACAAGATCAGGTCATCGAGCATGTGGCCGGTGACCTGGTCGCCCGCGTCCAGGCGGGCGCGACCATGGGACACGTCGCCGAGGTGCTCGCCGCACACGGCCAGCGGCTGTCGCTGGATGTGCCGCCCGATATCACCGTCGGCGGGATGCTCGCCACCGGGACGGCCGGGCCGCTCCGGTTCCGCTACGGGCCTCCGCGCGACCTGCTGATCGGGATCACGGTGGTGCGGCCGGACGGCGTGGTCGCGCACGCGGGCGGCAAGGTGGTCAAGAACGTGGCCGGTTATGACCTGGGCAAGCTGTACGCCGGCTCGCATGGCACGCTCGGCCTGATCGCCGAGGCGACGTTCCGGCTGCATCCGCTCCCCCAGTCCTCGACGTACCTGACCGCCGCCTTCACTGGCCACGCCGCGGCCGCGCAGGCAATCGTGGCGGCCTCGGGATCGATGCTGCAGCCCACCGCCGTCGAACTGCACTGGCCCGCCGGCGGTGATCTGACCGTCGGTGTGCTGCTGGAAGGCACCGCGTCCGGCGTGGCCGAACGGGCGCGTCAGCTGACCGACCAGATCCGCTCGTCCGCCGCCGCCGCCTCTGCCGCACCCTCCGTGACCGTCTCCGGCAGCCCGCCCGGCTGGTGGGGAACGCTGCCCGGTGCCGGTTATCCGGTGGCACGTACCTCCTTCTGGCTGTCCCGGCTCGCCGAGGTGCTCGCCATCATCGCGAACGCGGATGCCCGCTGCTCCGCGGGCGGCTCGGCCGGCGCCGGGTTGCTGTACCTGTGTCCCTGCGATGGGGCCGACGTCGGCGAACTCGTCGCGTCGCTGCGCATGCTGCTCGGGAACCGGGGCGATGCCAGCGTGCTGACCGAGCCCTGGGCACCGGCCGGCCCGCTGGCGCAAGCAGTCAAGGACCAGTTCGATCCGGAAGGAAGGTTCGGCTGATGCAGGACGAGGATTCCCTGCGGGCAGTCGCGAAAGACTGCGTGCACTGCGGGTTCTGCCTGCCGGCCTGCCCCACGTATCAGCTGTGGGGCGAGGAGATGGACTCGCCGCGGGGCCGCATTCACCTGGTCTCCCAGTTGCTGGACGGTGCCGAGCTGACCGACGCGGCCGCGGAGCACTTCGACCGTTGCCTCGGCTGCATGGCGTGCATGACCGCGTGTCCGTCCGGCGTCCAGTACGACCAGCTGATCGAGGCGGCGCGGGTGTGGACCGAAGAGGCGCACGACGCCGCGCTCGCCTCGACCGAGGTCAGCAAGCGGCCCGTCCGCGACCGTGCCACCCGGGCGGCGATCTTCGCGCTGTTCCCGTATCCGCGGCGGCTGCGCGCCGCCGTCGGCCCGCTCCGTGTCGCGCAGCGCACGGGGGTGGACCGGATGCTGACCAGGAGCAAGCTGCCTGCCAAGCTCTCCCCCACGCTGGACGCGGCGCTCCGGCTGGCACCGCCTGCCTCTCGCGGCGGGCGCCTGCCCGAGCGAGTCGCCGCGGTCGGCACCCGGCGCGCCGTCGTCGCCATGCTCACCGGATGCGTGCAGTCGGTGTTCTTTCCCCAGGTCAACGCCGCTACCGCCCGAGTCCTAGCGGCGGAGGGCTGCGACGTGATCATCCCGCGGTCGCAGGGCTGCTGCGGTGCGCTGTCGTTGCACTCGGGGCGCAGTGACGAGGCGGCACGCTTTGCCGCCAGCACGATTTCATTGTTTAGCAAGCAGGGCGTTGACGCGATTGTCGTCAACTCGGCCGGCTGCGGGTCGGCGATGAAGGAGTACGACCGGCTGCTCCCGGGCGGGGGTGAGTTCAGCGGCAAGGTCCGCGACTTCTCCGAGTTCCTCGCCGAACTGGGGCCTGTAGCCGAGCGGCATCCGCTGCCGGTCAAGGCCGCGTATCACGACGCCTGTCACCTCGGGCACGCGCAGCGGATCACCGCGCAGCCGCGCGAACTGCTGGGCGCGATACCCGGGCTGGAGCTGGCCGAGCTGGCCGACGCTGGCACCTGCTGCGGTTCTGCTGGCGTGTACAACCTGCTGCAGCCGGAGGCCGCCGCCGAACTTGGCCGGCGCAAGGCGGACGCGGTGCAGGCGGCGGACGCGACGCTGCTCATTTCCGCGAACCCCGGCTGCTCCTTGCAGATCAGTTCGGCGCTGGCCGCGCGCGGCCAGCACATCGCGGTCGCGCACACCGCGGAAGTCCTGGACGCCTCGCTCCGTGGTAGCGGGCCCGGTAAGCGCTGGCGCTGACCGGACCCGCCGTCTACCCGCTCGTTAACCGGTGTACTTCACGAAGATCTTGGTGAAGTCGAGCGGTTGCTGGGATATCTCGGAGCACTCGGGCAGGCCGCTGACCGAACCGCCGCACGGCTGATCCCGGTCCACGGACCAGAAGGCCAGCCGACCCAGCCCGTTGGACTGAGCGAAACTGACCAGGGTCTGCGCGTTTGCCTCGGTGAAGACCTCCGCCGGGTCGTCGTTCTGGCCGATCATCGGCGTGACCCCGACGTTGGCGTAGGTGTCATTCGGCCAGATGGTCTTGATGAAGGCCAGCGTGTTCTCGGCGGCCTCCACCGCGTAGGTGCCCATGTTGGCGCCGCCGGTGTCGAACGAACCGTAGAAGTCCATGGCCATCACGTTGACCACGCTGATCTTGGTACCGTCGGCGGCCGCCTGCTGCAAGAACGCGTCACCGTTGTAGTCCGGGCCGGTGGGGAACGTCGGGATCGTCACCGAGACGACCAGGCCGGGGTTGCTGGCCTCCAACTGGTTGATGGCCTCGAACCGCAGGTTGCTGGTGGCCGTGTCCGCGATGCCCGCCCCTTCGATATCGAAGTCGATGTGGCTGACGCCGAGGGTGCTGATCACCGACTGGTACGCGGCGACCAGGCTGCTCAACGTGGTGCAGGACTGGGCCAGCTCGATGCCGTCTTCACCGCCGAACGACACGATGGGCGTCGCGCCGTCGGATTCGGCCTGCTTGATCTCGGCGGTCACCGTCGGGTCGTTGGTAACCGGCAGCGTGTCGCCCCAGATCGGAGTGCAGCCGGATCCGATCACGAACGCGGTGGTGAACGCCTTCAGGCCCGCCTGGGTGATGGCCTCGTTGAGCATGGGCTCCTGGAGGTTGGTCAGGTCCGCGTACGGCGCGACCGCGAAGCTGCCAGGAGGAGGCGGCGGACTGCCGCCGCCGGAGCCGGACGTCGTCGCCTGGACCGCCGACGACTGCGGTCCCGTACCCGCGGAGTTATAGGCGGCGACCGTGAACGAGTAGGCCGTCGAGGCGCTCAGTCCGGTCACCGTGTCGGTGGTGCCGGTGACCGAGGCCGCCTGCGTGCCGTTCTTGTAGACGTAGTAGCCGGTCACCGTGCCGGATGGCGCTGTCCAGGACAGGGACACCGAACTCGACGTCGTCCCGGTGACGGCCAGGCCGGTGGGTGCGGCCGGAGCGGTGCCTGTGCCGCCTCCGCCGGGACCGGTCAGCGACAGGTCGTCCGCGTAGTAGGTGCCCTGGGCGTACCAGCCGTGCACGTAGACGGTCACCGATGCGGTCGATGAGCTGGTCGTGAACGACGTGGTCAGCTGCTGCCAGGTGGTCGCCGACGGCGTCCAGTTGTCAGTGCCGGAGGAGTCGCCGATATATACGTAGGCGCCTTCGACATACCCGGACAGCGTGTAGCTCGTGGACGGCAGGACCGAGACCGACTGCGAGCACTGGGCGTCGTCGGAGCTGGAGGCCGCGCCCTTAAGCGCGTAAGCGGCTCCGGAGTAGGTCGGGCTGGTCACCACGCTATCCAGCGAAGAGCACGTCCAGCCGGACAGGTTCCCGTCCTGGAAGCTGCCGTTGACCAGCAGGTTAGTCTGCGCCGAAGCTGGCAAGGCGGTGAGGGCGGGCACCCCCGCCGTGATCAGCGCGACGGCCGCCGCGCCGGCGGCAAGCCGGCCGATACCTCTGTGACGGTGGTTGTTGCGGTTGCGGATGTGCATGCGTTCTCCAGTGCTGGATAACCTGCCCGCTCCTGAGTCCATCCGGTCCGATGGCCCTGTGACTTAATAGTGACCGCGTGACTTAATAGGAAAGTTTCTTAATAGTTGGAATGTAGCTCCAGTCCCGCATTCCGTCAACAGCTTGCGAGGCGGTCCCGCGACCCAGCAGGCAGTGCCGGCTCCGGGCCATTACGGTGTGATCTGGGCTACGTTTTGGCAATTGCATGGTGGGTGTCCGTGGAGACGAGGGGTTCACTCGGCCCCGCCGCCCGCCTTTCACCGACGACCATGCGGACGTTGTCAGCGTGAGGGATGCGTAAATAGGTAACAAAGTTACTGCTGCGCGCCTAATTTTGTTCGGCGCCATCCGCCATATCGCGACAGCGAAGAAACCAATCAGAGCAGCGGACCGCCGACACGCAGGTCACCGTACGATGTCATTTGATCTACGCGCTGCCCCACGAGACCGAACATGTGTATCATCGCCTCAGGTGGCGGGAAGGGAGTCCCAAACCGAGCTCTTGGTAGTAGCGACAGGGTCAATTCCGGGAAGAGGGACCATGAGTCTTTCGTGGGACGACGTCTTGTCCCAGTGGGGGGATGCTCGGGGAGTAGCCGATAAGGCTGCCAGTGGCTCGCAAGCCACAAAAATGAAGGACATGCGCCGATATTCGCTGCTACGACCCAGGGTTTCGATTGCGATTACCGGTTCGCCTGGCACGGGCAAATCCGTGCTGTACGACGCACTCGCCGGCATCACCGACGGATCTTACAGTCCGCCTCCGGAGTCTAAATATACTGAGACGCATAAGGTTGTACTGACCGGGAGCAAGCGCACTCGCGCGAATCTATGGGTGATTCCAGGTCAGTCTTCCGACAAGAGACGCGAGGCAGAAGAGGCGGCCTTCGGCCCATATTCCAATACGACCGGCTTAATTCACACGGTCTGCTGGGGGCGTAATGAGATATGGCAGCAAGGAGGTAAGGATGCGATAAAGGATCGCATCAGAGGCACCGGCTCGGAGCCAGATCAGAATAAAGTCTTTGAAGTCGGAAAGGATGAGGAGCTTAAGAATTTCCAGCGCATATGCACCATGCTTAAGGACGCTTGGGGGAGCCGGTCGGATGTCTGGCTGATTATCGCAGTAGCTAAATGCGATCTTTTCTGGAAGGATCTATCCGATGTCCGGGACTACTATATCCCCACTTCTGCGGTGCTTCGCGCTAACGCGGCGGCAGCTAAGGCTAAGGCAGCAAGGGTAGCTGCCAATGACCACCCAAATTCCACAGAGCTCGCATCGGCAGCCGACTTGGCCGAAAACGAGGCCGAGGCGCTCGCGGACCCTTCCCGATCTGCGTTCGCTGACGTGTTGAGTGACTTGATCGAGAGTCTTGGCTGGAAGAGCTTTCGGAACCTAGCGGTTCTCCCAGCGAGTTCTTTCCTCAAGACATATACGTTCGAGCGGGGGATGACGGAAGTCAACCCGATCCTAGATGAGCCGAAGAAGAATGCTCTTACCCGCCATTTCCTCACCCAAGTTGGAGAGTTCTGTGAGCTCTAACCGTGAGCGGAGCTTCGACCCGAGAGCGACTGGCGAGAATTCCCAGATCGCGCAACAGCGCGAGGAGAACTATGAGCCGAGGGTCACCGGCAAAGATTTCGAGCTCGCGCTTCAAAGAGCTGAATCTCTTCTATCCGACATCGATGGCTCGCACCAGAAGCTTGCAGTGATCCGGTCGGGTTCACGGGTGCTCCTGATCGTGCTGGTGCTGGCGGTTGCCTTGCTTGCCTCGTTCTCAAGCGACTTTTTGCGAGCGATACTTGCTCTGGCTGAAGGTCTACTTTCGGCGGCGCTAGTGATGGCTATCGCGCGCGACTGGGCCGCCGCGATACTGAGGCAACTCAGGCGCGACGAACTCAGCATGATCGACTTGGTCAGCATGCTGCGCGAGCTTCCCCCTTGGTGGCGGAAGAAGAAAAGTGGGACTATACGCGCAGCAAGCTTACCCAGATTCGCCTTGAGCGTTTCCCCATTGGCGTGGAGAGTGCTAAGCCAAGGCGGCCGCTGCGATGACCGGACCAGAGGGGGGAGGTATCGCGCGCCAAGTTGGTCTGATCGCAGACATTTGCGGCGCGGTGAGCACGATCGGAATCGTAATCTTTGCAATCCTGAACTCTCGACGTATGGTAAATATTAACGCCGTACAGCAGCCCGTCGTGATTGGCATTATAGCGTCCGCGATAGCTGGGATAACTCTCCTCTCCCAAGGGCTTCTCGTTTACTTTGGGAAAGTTCATCAGTTTCAGAGAAGATCACCCTGGTGGAATCTGACGCTCGGGATTTTCCTGCTAGCTGTCGCCACTCTAGGCTGGTGGGTCGTCAGGTAGTCCACCCTCACAGTCCTGACATGCAATCCTGGCAGCAGGCGAACCCGTCCCCGCGGGGACGGTTTTTGCATTTGCGTGATGTGTTCTCCGCGGAATGCGAAACTTCCTGACGCATGTCCGTTTCGTTCAAGACCCCGCCAGTCGAGCGCACCGATCATTGACTGCAACAACGTTACCGGCCAGAGAGTGAGGAGCCCGACCATGAAACCGCGCATCCATGTCATCACCCTTGCGGTCGCTGACCTCGACCGGGCCCTGGCGTTCTACCGCGACGGGCTGGGCTTCGGGACCCAAGGCCTGATCGGTACCGAGTTCACCGGGGACCAGGCCAGCCCCGACGGGACCACGGCGGTGTTCCATCTCGACGGCGGGCTCATGCTGTCGATATATCCGCGCTCCGAACTCGCCAAAGACGCCCTGGTCCCGCTGAGCGCGGCCAAGCCCGGCGAGTTCAGCATCGGCCACGTGGTGGCCAGCCGGGGCGAGGTCGATGACGTCATCGCGCAGGCCAAGGCAGCAGGAGCAGCCGTCACCGACCCGCCTCACGACCGGCCCTGGGGCATCTACTCGGGATACTTCCAAGATCCCGACGGCCACCTCTGGGAGATCATCTGGAACCCCGCGCTCGACCTCGCCCCGTCCTGAGCGGCCAGCCGCCCCGAGTCGATCGGCTGGTCTTGGCCGGAATCGCGGGTCAGGCGCTGCTGGTGTCGATGAGGGCGCCGAGGCCGTCGAGAACGCGCTGCAGGCCGAAGGTATAGGCGTGGTCGGGGTCATAGGCCGCGCCCTGAGCGGCGCCCGCGGCGGCACCGACACGGGCGGCCGTGGGGTACTTGGTCTCGTCGAAGACCCGGTCGAGCAGCGGGGCGTTGGCTGCCCACCATTGCTCCTCGCTCATCGCGCTGTCCTGACGGACGGCGGCCGCCTCGGCGGCCGAGCGCGCGGCGGCCTGGACGAATCCGAGCAGGAAGGTGAGGGCGGCGTCCATCTCGACGTCGTCGAGCCCGAGACCCTCGAACGCCTGGAGTTCGTGCTCGTATTTGGCCATGAGCCCGGGGCCGAGCGGGGGCCGGCTGGTGGAGACCTCGGCGATCCAGGGGTGCCGGATGAACAGGTCGCGGTTTTCGTGGGCGACGGCGGCCAGGCGCTCACGCCACGGCATGCCGGACAGGTCGCCGCGTGGCATCTGGCGGTAGGCCGTGTCGAGCATCAGGTCGAGTAGTTCGGCCTTGCCGGGCACGTAGGTATACAGCGACATCGGCACCACACCGAGGGCGTGAGCGACCGCGCGCATGGTGACTGAGCCCAGGCCGTCGCTGTCCGCCAGGGCGATCGCGGCCGCGGTGACCCGTTCGACGCTCAGGCCCTGGCGCGGTCCGCGCCGGGAGTCCGCGGGGCCAGGCTCGTGCCAGAGCAGTTGCAGGGTGCGTGCGGGGTCGCCGCCACTGCTGTGTTCGGTGGGCATCGGAACATTCTCTCGCATAATTATGTTGTACTGAGTACAGTGTACTAGGTACAGTGTTGATTGCAGTCCCGGCCCGCCCAGCCCGAGGAGCCCTCCCGTGCAGATCACCGCTTCCGCCGTGTCCCTCAACGTCGCCGACGTGCCCGCCTCCGCCGCATTCCTGGCCAGCCACTTCGGCTTCCGGCAGGAGATGGCCGCGGACGGCTTCGCCTCCCTGACCCGCCAGGACGCCGGGATGAACGTCGTCTTCCTGCGCCGCGGCCTGTCCTCGCTGCCCGATGATCAGCGCGATACCCACGCCGCCGGCCTGATCCTGGCGTTCGTCGTCGAGGACCTCGAGGGTGAGCTGGCCCGCCTGCGCGAGGAGGGCGTGGACATCACGATGCCGCTGCGTGAGGAACCTTGGGGTGAGCGCGCGTTCCAGGTCACCGACCCCAATGGCGTCATCGTCCAGCTCCTCGACTGGAACGCGCCGACCGGACAGTGACTGAGCGGACCACTGGGCGCTGGCCCGTCCTCAAGCACCTCCCGAGGCCCAGGACCCGGCGGGGCTGGCTGATCGTCATCGCCGCCAGCGGCGCGGTCCTCGCAGTCAAGCTCACCCTGGGCCTGGTCGTCCTCGCCTTGGTCGTGCACCTGCTAACGCACTGACCGAACCGCGCGCCGGCTGGGTTAGCGGCCCATTCGCCGCAGGTGACGGCGGTAGGCCATCGCCATGGCCGGGCCAGGCAATGGACCGGCTTGCAGCGCGCCGCCAGGCGGCAGGTCGGCTGGATCCACGCCCACGCCAAGCAGGGTGCGGGTTACCTGCTGCGCGGCGTCGAGGAGGTCGTCGAGGGCGCGGGCCAGGTGCGCCCCGGTGACGGCGGTCAGCGCGGGATCGTCGTGGAGCGACTCCAGGACGCTGCGCCTGATCAGTTCCTTGATGAACGATGCCGTCGTTTCATCGGTGCGCTCGACGGCGAGGCGCACGTCTTCCGCTGTCACGTCCAGCGGCACATTCTGTCCGTATAGCCTCAGCAGCCGTTCCCTGGCAGGTGCGTCCGGCAGGGCGATCTCGACCGCGACGTCTACCCGCCCCGGACGCGCGGCCAGGGCTGGCTCCAGCAGATCGGCACGGTTGGTGGTGAGCAGGAAGAGCAGGTCGGCATCGGGCGCCGCGCCGTCCATGGCATCCAGGAGGTCGAACAGCACCGGGCTGGACGACGGGCCCAGCGAGCGTTCCTCCGCGACAAGGTCGACATCCTCGAGCACCACGACGGCGGGCAGCAGGGTGCGCGCCAGGTCAGTGACCTCACCGACAGCGACCAGCGACCGTCCGGTGAGTACCAAACGCGTATATCCGGTCATCTGGCCGAGCAGGTACCGCGTCGTGTGGGTTTTCCCGGTGCCGGGCGGGCCGTAGAGGAGCAGGCCGCGCTTGAGGTGCTGCTTGGCGGCCAGCAGCGCCACCCGGTGACCAGCGACCCCGAGGGCGTGCCGCTCGATCCGTGCCAGGACGGATTCGGGCAGCACGACGTCATCCCTTTCGATGCCGGGCGGGCTGGTGAAGCTGAGGCTGACGCCGCCCATCGGCTCAAGCGCTACCTCAAGCAGGTGGCCGCGGTAGACGTTGAGCTCGGCACGCAGCTGGTCCAGGTCAGAGAGGACAGCTTGGGCATTGGTAACGGGCAGGCCCGCGATCTCGACCTCCAGGCCCGGATGATGTTCACTCGGGCCGGAGATCATGATGATGTAGCGACCGCGCGCGTCGGTGACCAGCAGCAGGGCCAGCTTGAGGCAGCCAAGAGTAGACCCGGGGCCGTTCGGCAGGTCGGCGAGGCCGGGTGCGGTCAGCCGCAGCGGCGGCAGCGCCTCGCCGGCCGCCAGCTGCTGCAGCGTCACGCTCCCGTAGTGCGGCGGCAGAGCGATCCCGCGGACATCCACGGTCCGTTCCGCCTGGCCCGACCACGCGTCCACCGCGGTCTGCAGGTTGACGTGCTCGAACCGGGGCAGTTCGCGGGTCACCACCGACTGTTCCGTGCCCTCATGCCCGAGGAATTCGCGCACCAGCCGCGACACCTCGTTGCCGTCACCCGCTCCGGCGGCGGGAGAATGAATCCATTCCAGGAACCCGCGGAACGATGCCGCGAAGTCGCGGGCCTGCTCGCCTGACGCGTGATCCGGCATACCGTCAGGCTACCGTCCGACTCCGGACAATGCAGTCCAATAACGGCCAGCTCGCACTTGTGCCGTCCAGCATCCACCGCGCCCGCGCCGCGCCTGTCGCCGCGCCTGCCCGTCCGCCGCCCTGCCCGCCTGCCGCCCTGCCCGCCTGCCGCCATGGCCGCCTGCCGCCATGGCCGCTGCCGCCGTGGCCGCTGCCGCCGCGCCCGCGCTGTGGCTGTCCCCGTCTGACGATCAGCGCGGTAATTCTGTTTACCGCGGAGGAAATGGTTGCTCCCAGCAAGGTTTTTCACCGCGTTGGACATGATTACCGCGCTAATCCGGCTCGGGGTGCGCGGCTCGGGGTGCGCGGCTCGGGGTGCGCGGCTCGGGGGTGCGCGGCTCGGGGGTGCGCGGCTCGGGGTGCGCGCGGGGCGCCCGATGGTCACTGTGGCAGCCGCCTGAGGGCAAACGGCAAGGCGGCAGGACTAGCGGTCGAGGCCCAGGGTGAAGGTGGGGCGGGGGGAGGTCTCGGGCAGCCGGTGCTCGGCGGACAAGCGACGGATCGCGGTGCCGGTGGCGAGGAACTCGGTGGCGTGCTGGCCCCAGATATGGTTCTTGACGTCCACGGTGACGCCGACGATCCCAGACGCGCGGCCGGCCGCCGCCTCCGCCTGCATCCGGGATATCGCCAGCTCGCGGGCCTCGTAGACGCCTTGAGTGAACTGCAACATCTCCTGGTTCCTGCCCGCCTGGCGCAGCGTCTGCATCACACCCTGGTGCGCGATGTGGTACACGCAGGTACCGAGCACGAACGAGACCGGCACGGCGCCGGCCGCGAGCAGCCGGAAGAAGTCCTGCGCGGACAAATCGGACGTGAAAGCGCGGCCGTCGGGCGCACGGTGCGCGCCCTCGCCGGCCAGGGCCCGCACCGCGGTGCCGGTCGCCACGAACTCCAGGCAGCCCTCGCCCCAGGCATACATCTGCATCCGCAACTGCACGCCGACGATGCCATCCGCCGCCAGGTGATCAGCTTCGGCCTGCATCCTGGCCATGGCCAGTTCCCTGGCGTTGTACATGGCCTGGGTCAAGACGGTGAGCTCCTGGTTCTGGCTCCACCGGCCGATCTGCACGCCGATGTGGTAAATCGAGGAGCCGACCACGAAGCCGAGCGGCTCGAAGCCAGCCTCACCAAGCAGCACGTACTCCGATACGGACAGATCAGAGGTGAAGACGCCCGCCTCGTCGGCGCCCGCCGTCTTGGCGAGACGGCCGTCGGCGGCCTGTGGCTCCCAGACGCCAGCGTTCTGACTCTGCTGGTTTCCGAACATTGGCATCGTCGCCCTCCCGCGCATAGCCGGACATATATTCCGGCAGCTTACGTCAGCGAGAGCCCCACAGGACGGTCTGCTCGGACCGGTCAGAGGCGATCTGCCCAATTCCGGTGACGGACGAACCTGTATCGGTGAGCGTGGTGATCGAGCGGGTGCCACCCGGGGCGCCGACCTGGGCGCGGATCCAGTCCGCGCCGTCGGCTGACGTCCACTCGACGAGCTGCTGGTCACCGGCGGCGCCGGTCACTCCGGCGGCGGTGAATCCGTCCGGGCCGGCGGTGAGGGCGGTCACCGTGGCCGACTGCCCGGTCCCTGGCAGCTCGGCCACCTGCCAGGTGGCGCCGCCGTCGGCGGACAGCAGGACCAACGGCGCGCCGGCCGCGTTCGTGCCGGTCACCACGATCCGGTTGCCGATCGCCGCCACGTGGCGGAGCACCGACCCGACCGGGGACAAGTCGGTGAGCGCCCAGGCCTTCCCTTCCCGCGACACCCAGACGGCTGGCTGGTGGTCCGCCATTCCGACGGCGGCGAAACCGCTCGCGGTCGCGGTCACGGCGAGCATCTCACCGGAGTGCCCGGTACCGCCCGCTATCGTCCAGTCGGACAGGCTGGCTGAGAACCAGACCCCGACAGGGGCTAGCCCCGAATCGGTCTTGTGCTCGCCGACTACCACGTAGCCGGCCGGGCCGGCCGCCGCCGCCAGAAGATCGGCGGCGGCGAGCGCGGCCGTCCCTCCGACGGCGCGCCAGGTTACGCCGTCGGGGGAGGTCAGGATGAGATTGGCGCCGACGGCCAGCCAACCCGAAGGACCGTGCACCACGCTGGTCAGCGTGGCAAGGCCCTGGTTGGCGGGCAGCTGGGAGCCGAACTGGCCGGGCAGGGTGACCAGCGACCAGGTGCTGCCGGTCCTGCGCCAGATCGCGGGGTAGCCGTTGGCGCTGCCGACGGCGATCTGTACGCCGCCAGCCTGCGCCGTGGCCTTGACCGACAGCTGGGCGATGTCCGTGCCGGGGATCGTTACGGGCTGGACGCCGTTCGCGGTCGCCTTCACGAAAACTCCCTGCTGGCTGACCTTATTTGCGGCCGTGGCGCCAATGGCGATGGCGGTATCGCCTGGCGCCACGGCCGCGCCGACAACGGACTCGGCTGCCGCATTTCCGAGTGTCGCCGTCGGCCGCCAAGTGGTTCCGTTATCCGCGCTGAGGTAAGCGACTAGCTGGCCAGAATTGTTCTGGCCCGCTACCACCAGGCCGTAACCGTTGCCTTTTACCACACGCGGAAGCAGGCCACTGGCTGCTCCGATGGTTCCTGTGTAGTGCCACGAACTGCCGTTCTGAGAAAAGTAGGTCGCGTCGCCTGCCGTGCCGTCGCGGACGGCGAGCAGCCCGTCGGCATCCCCGGCCACTCCGGCGATCGTGCTGCCGGCTCCGTGGCCTGCCGGAATCGTCACCGAGGTCCAGGTGCGCCCACCGTCGCCGCTCAGCCAGGCACCCGAGCCGCCGTGCGCGCGTGCGCCGGTGATCAGGATGTCGCTGCCGTGCGATGTCGCGTAGGCGATATTCAGCGCCTGGATGCCGAGATGGGTGCCGGTCGTCCGCTGCCAGTGCACCCCATCCGGCGAGGTCCACACCACGGCCTGGCCCCGCGCGTCAGAGCCACCCGCCAGGTAGCCGGCGGCTGTCCTGGTCAGCACCCAGATCTGGTCACCGGGGACCCGGCTGATGCCGTGGCTTGCGGCCAGCGTCCACGCGGTCCCGTCCTGGCTGGTCCAGATCGCCTGCTTGCCGACGGCCAGCCAGCCGCCGGGTCCGCCGGCCAGCAGCGGGGCGATGTGGCCGGGGGCTGGGCTGTTAGTACCCCCGGCCACAGTCTGCGGGGCTAGCTGCCAGCTTGCTCCGCCGTTGGTGGAGACGAAGAACTGCTGGCGGCTGATGCCGGCGCCGGCCTGCTGGCCGGTCGCCACGATCGTGTTCCCTGAGGCGACGATCCGGTTGACTGACTCGAAGACGCCGCGCTGCTGCTGCCCGGAGTAGGTGGGGAAGGCAGCCGGGGTGAGGCCGGCGACCTGGTCCTGCTGGGTTGTGCCCAGTGGGCCATTCTGGCTGGCCGGCGCCTGCCCCAGCTTCGGACCATGGCCGGTGAGCAGCGCGACCGCGAGGGCCCCGACCATGGTAAGCACGATGACCGGCACGCCCATGGCCATCACCCGGTGACCGAACAGCAGGCGCGGACGGTCCGGCTCGGCATCCGGCTCGAGCAGCAGCGAATCTTCCCGCTCCGCCTGCTCCGGCTGTTCCGTCCACTCCCGCTGTTCCGTCCACTCCGGCTGCTCCGGCTGGGGCGCCGACCACTCTGGCTGCGCTGGCTGTTCCGGCTCCGCTGTCCACCGCGAGGTCCGGGCGGTCCGCGGGACTTCCAGATCCTGTTCGCTGATCTGCACCGGCGCGCCGAGCAGGTTGGCATATGCCTGCTGCGTCTGGGCTGCCTGCGCAGTCTGCTGTGCTGTCTGCGCGGAACGGCGTGGTCGCGCATGACGACCGGAGGTCCGCGACCGGTGACCCGACGGCGGGTAATGGTCAGCCTGGTGGCTCGTGTCGTCTCTGGGCAGCGGCTCGAGTTGCTCCCACTCGATGCCGGACTCGGCCCACATGTGATGGGAGCGCTGCCACGGCGACGCGGGCGGCCCGAAAACGACCGGGTCCGGCGGGCCTTCAGGCTCGTGCTCGGGCTCACGGACGGGCGCCGGCTTCGCCGCGTTGAGGAACCAGCCCGCGGGCGGAGCCGCCCCCGGCCAGTCGTCATCGCCGAGACGCGGTCCCGGGATGGAGATGTCATCGGCAGCAGCGGGACGACGGTCACTTAGCGTGTCCGTCGCGGCCCCTCGGGTGGGCCAGTCGCTTGCGGGTGCCATAACTCTCGCCGTTCCTTCGCTCACGTTCTGTGTTCTCTTCGATGTTACCCAAAGAGAGCGCTTGTGTACAGAGGGCGATTTATCGGATCTTGGCGGAGTTAAATATGGCCTGCTCAGGTGCCTGGCGAAGTGAAAAATTGACCTCCCGATGCCCGGCTCGGCCGCTCGATGGAGCCGATAGCGGCGGCATATTCGCAGGCCATACTGTTGTTTCGGTACCCGCGTCGGGACGGCGCGGATTGGCCGCTGACGGCTCTACCTGCGTGAGCAGCCCTGCGACCTCGACGGAACCGTCTTTCCGGGACCGAACGACCCGGCCCTGGCGATCCTCACCATCAGCGACAATTTCCGCGCCCGGCGCCTCGCTACAGATCGTAGGCAACAGGCGCCCGGCGCACCACTCGGCTTGCGGAGTCAATCCCGCTGTTTCGCGGCTTCCTGCCGCTGGAGGAGGCCGTAGCCGACGGCCTGCGCGGCGGTGAACACGCGGCCTCGGCGGGCGTCCTCGCGAATCTCCTCAGCCGGACGCCCGGTCACGTCCGCGAGCTTGAAGTAGATCGTGTCCAGCATCCGCTGGAAGTGCTGCTCACGTGCGCTGATGATGGTCGCCGTGCCGGTCAGGTGGGTCCTTGGCTCGCTGAGCGCGAGCGTGGCGTTCGGGTACGCCGACCTGTCCGTGCAGCTGGCCAGCAGGCCGAGCGCTGGCCCGCCGACCTCACCGCTCACGCAGCCGTGCACGGGCACCTGCAAAACGTCGAGGATGCCCATCACCGTGACGACGGCGCTGAGTTCTGCGCGGAGGTTCTGCAGTTCCAGCCGCACTGGCCGGCCGCCATCCGCGTTGAGGGCCAGCAACTGGGCGGACAGCCGCGCCGCGGCCGCGTCATCCAGGACTCCCGAGGCCATGACGATCCGCTTGGCCAGCAGCTGTTCCTCCAGCTTTGCCTGCCAGTCCGCGTGCGGATCCTGCCACACCCTGATCCCTTCCGGCCCAGGGGCCTGCGGGCTGCCCGGTGGCGTCCAGCCCGGCACTGACGGTGGCGTCCAGCCTGGCCGCCACGGTTCCGCTGGGTCCTGGTTCGGGCCGAACGGCGTGTGCGCTTGAACCATGGGAGACCCTCCAGGTGATCTGGCCGCCGATCGCGGCTGCGTACCGTTCCAGCGTGGACGCGCGTACGTCCGCGGTGCCGGATTCCAGGCGGGCAACGGCTGACTGCGACGTGCCCATCATGGCGGCGACTTCGGTCTGGGAGAGCCCGGCCGCCTGCCGCTGTGCGGCGAGTTCGCGCACCATGCGCCCGCGGTCCTCCGCCATCTGCGCCGCACGCTCCCCTGCACCGCCATGTTCCATACCCGCAACGATATCTCATATTCGGTATAGTCGGCGAGCGCCGGGGCTACCGGCCCAGCGGCGCCAAGGCGCTGCACGCGCCACAGACCGCCGCGGCGCGAGGAGGCCCGCGGCGCAAGCAGCCGCCGCGGCGCAAGGGGGCCCGCGGCGCGCGGGCCCCCTCCGGTGGGGGCCTGCGGCGCGCGGGCCTCCATAGCGGTTAGGGCCCGTGGCGCCACAGCCCCCTTGGGGTCAGGCCGCGGATCGCGGATCGCGGATAGCGGAGGAGGGCGCGCCAGGCCGCGGATAGCGGCGGATCGCGGATCGCGGAGGAGGGCGCGGCGGGGCGCGGATCGCGGATAGCGGCGGGGGGTGCCGGGTGGCGGCGGGGAACAGCGGCGGGCGGCGGGGCGGCGGCAACGGGGCGTTTGCGGAGCGTATGGGGTGTGTGTGGCGGGCGTTGGCGGAGTGCCGGGCGCCGGGGAGGGGAAAGGAATTCCCATATTGCAGGTTAATTCAGTGTTTCGTTTCTTTTACCCCTTCCCCAACCAGTACAAATCGGGCACACTACAGGGCACAGATCACATTCAGGAGGGGACATGGCTGGGACTCCGGCTCAAGGGCCAGGGCTGAAGCGCTCCCTGTCGGTGTGGCAGGCCGTGGGTCTATCGGTCGCGCTGATGGCTCCGAGCATGGCCGCGAACATCAACCCGCAGGCAGCGATCGGGGCGGGCCGGGCGGTACCGCTCGCGTTCCTCATCGCGGCGGTCGGCGTCCTCCTGGTCGCCTACACGTTCGTGCGGCTGTGCCAGTACTACAAGCACTCCGGCTCGGTATACGCGTTCGTCGGCGCGACGCTCGGGCCGCGCGCCGGAGTGATCGCCGGCTGGGGGCTGGTCGGCACCTATACGTTCTACGCGGTGACCACCGCGGCGGCGGCCGGCATCTTCGGCACCGAACTGCTCGACAACCTCGGCATCTGGACGGGCCAGCCGGCCTGGTCCCCCATGCTGCTGGTCGGAGTGGCGCTCGTGCTCGCGCTGCTGCTTGCCGCGCTGCCGGCCAAGCGCGGCACGAACATCTTGCTGATCGTCGAGCTCAGCACGGTCGCGCTGATCCTCATCGTCACCGTCATCGTGCTCGTCCGGCTGATCTCGCACAACGCCCCGGGCCACGAGCACTTCACGATGAGCGTGTTCAGCTTGCAGCACGGGATCGGGATCTCGGCCCTGTTCCTCGGCGTGGTGTTCGGCTTCCTCTCCTTCGCCGGCTTCGAGGCATCCGCCACGCTCGGCGAGGAGGCGCACAACCCGACCAAGGACATTCCGCGGGCGATCTTCGGCGTCGCGGTGTTCGGCGGCCTCTACTTCGTCGTCGTCACCGCCACGGAGATGATGGGTTTCGGCACCAACGCCGCGGGCGTCGCGAAGTTCGGCTCGACGCCGTCACTGCTCGGCTACCTCGGCAGCAGCTACGTCGGATCCTGGCTGGGCAACATTCTCACGCTGGGCACGACGATCAGCGCGTTCGGCTGCTGCCTGGCGTGCACGGTCGGCGCCTCCCGGATGATCTACGCGATGAGCAGGGACTCCTATGGCGACCGCGGCCTAGGCAAGATCTCGCGGTGGAATACCCCGGCGAACGCGACCGGCGTTGTCACCGCGCTTGCCGTCGGGATCTATGTCGTGATCTTCGTGGTCTCCCGGGTCACCTCGGCCGCCGCGATGAACGCGTTCGACTGGTGCGGCGCGATCGGCACGCTGATCATCCTCGTCGCCTATCTGCTCGCGACCATCGGCATGACACTGCTCGTCTTCGTCCGCCGCAGGATGCCGAACGTGCCGACCTGGCAGATCGTCGTCCCGGTCGCGGCCGTCGTTGTCATCGGCTACACGCTCTACCGCAACGTCTACCCGTACCCGACCGGTGACCAGCACTGGTTCCCGATCATCGCCGGCATCTGGCTGGCCATCGCGATCGTCGCGGTGATCGCGCTGCCGGGTACGGCGCGCAAGCTCGGCGCGGCGCTGCTGTCCAACGAGGGCATCACGGGCGAGGAGGCCGTGCCGGCCGGGCACGGCGTCACCGCCAGCGACGGCGTGGCAGCGGCCGAGGCGTAGGTAACAGGTGTCCGACTTCGTCGCGGAGCAGCGGCTTGTCGACCATCACTGTCACGGCGTGCTGCTCCACGACGCGGACCAGGTGACGCTGGAGTCGCAGCTCAGCGAAGGCGGGCCGTTCCCCGGCGGCTCGCCGTTCGACTCGGCCATAGGGTTCGCATTCCGCCGGATGTGCCCGCCCGTCCTCGACCTGCCCGCGGACGTGACCATCGCCGAGTATGCCGAACGGCGCAAAGAGCTCGGCGTAGACACCGTGAACCGGCGATTCCTGCGCGCCGCCGGGCTGGACGCGCTGTGCGTCGACACCGGATACACGCCGGAGCCGATCACCTCACCCGAAGAACTGGCCGGACTCTCAGGCGCGAAAGCATACGAGATCGTCCGGCTGGAGGTCGTGGCCGAGGACGTAGGCGCCAGCGGCGTCAGCGCGGCGGGTTTCCCCGACGCCGTCCGCGAGCGGCTCGCGGCGCGGACCCCGCACGCGGCCGGCGTGAAATCGATCGCAGCCTACCGGACCGGGCTGGACCTGGACGGACAGCGGCCGGCCGACGACGAGGTCACCGCCGCCGCGGGACGCTTCCTCAGCAATCCCGGGCGCCTCGCCGACCCTGTGCTGCAGCGGTTCCTCATCTGGTGTGCCAACGACCTGGGCAAACCCATCCAGTTCCACGTCGGCTACGGCGACAGCGACATCGACCTGCACCGGTGCAACCCGGTGCTGCTCACGCCGCTGATCAGGAACCTCACCGTTCCGGTCATGCTGCTGCACAACTACCCGTACCACCGTGAGGCCGGCTACCTCGCCCAGGTCTTCCCGCACGTGTACGTAGACGCCGGGCTCGGCACGCACAACCTCGGGTACCGCGCGCCCGTGCTGCTCGCCGAGACCCTGGAGCTGACCCCGTACGGGAAGTTCCTCTACTCCTCTGACGCGTTCGGGCTGCCGGAGCTGTACTACCTCGGCGCCGCGCTGTTCCGGCGCGCGCTCGGCGCCTATCTGCAAGAAGCGGACATACCAGAACCGGAACGGATCGCGCAGCTCATGTGTGCTCAGAACGCGCGGCGCGTATACGGGCTATCGCCTGACTGAACGTGCCACCGGCGCAGGGATCGAGCCAGTGGATGCGCGGGTCGCGGCGGAACCACGACTCCTGCCGGCGGGCGAACCGCTTGGTCGCCCGCACCGTCTCGTCGCGCGCCTCGGTCAACGTGCACAAGCCGTCCAGGTGGCGCAGCATCTGCTGATAGCCGAGCGCGCGGCTGGCCGTCCGGCCCGCACGCAGGCCGAGCGGGATCAGCGCGCGGACCTCGTCCTCGAAACCGATCGCCCACATGTGGTCCACCCGGCCCGCGATGCGCTCATCCAGGACCGGGCGGGGCACCGTCACGCCAAGCTGGATGGAGGGGCGCGCCGCCGAGGAATACGACGGCATGGTCGCGCTGAACGGCTGGCCGGTCAGCTCGATGACCTCAAGCGCGCGCACGATCCGGCGGCCATTGCTGGGCAGGATCGCCTCGGCCGCGACCGGGTCGAGCGTCGCCAGGCGGGCGTGCAGCGACGCGGCGCCCTGTTCAGCGAGCGAAGCTTCCAGCCGGGACCTGGTACCAGCGTCAGTTATGGGAAAATTGAGATCTTCCAGGGCGGCGCGGATGTAGAGCCCCGATCCGCCGGCGAGGATCGGGAGCCGGCCGCGGGCGGCGATGTCGTCCATGGCCGCGCGGGCCATGACCTGGTACTCAGCCGCGGCAGCGGGGTACGTGACCGGCCAGACATCCAGCAGATGGTGCGGGATACCCCTCATCTCGGCCGCGGTGACCTTTGCGGTGCCGATGTCCATCCCCTGGTAGAGCTGCATGGAGTCGGCGTTGACCACCTCGCCGTCCAGGGCGAGAGCCAACTCGATCGCCAGGCTGGACTTGCCCGCGGTCGTCGGCCCCACCACGGTCAGCACAGACACGCCGCTACGCACGCGATCCGGTCAGCAACAACGTGGCCACGTAGTAACTGACCTCGAACGGGGCGGCGGCGTAGCGGACGGACCCGGCGTAGGCGGTGCCGCCGGGGTCGGCGTCCGCCAGCGCCGCACCCGCGAGGACCTGCCAGGCGGCGCGGCCCGCCACGAACAGTTCCTCGTCGTGCCGCGGCTCGAGGTCGGCGAGCGCGCCGGCGTTTCCGCTGGCCAGGGCGCCGATCACCTGCTTGTCGTAGCGGTCGGCGTCGGCGTCGACCGCGCCAGGCGCGCGGCGGGCGCGGCGGCCCGGGCCATCTCCGATGGCTAGCATCGCGACACGCGGAGCCAGCCCGGCCAGCGCGGCGCCCAGCAGGAGGCAGTCGTCGGGAGCGGCGTCCGCCGTGACCGCCTGCCAGACGGTGCCCTGCCCAGAACTGCCGAGCAGCCACCGGCCGACGGTCAGCGACAGGGGCAGCGCGGGCGGGCCGTCGCCGATGGCAAACGGGACACCGTAGGCGATCAGGCTGCCCGCGGCGTCGTCAGGGAAACGAACGGTCCGGTCACCGCCGCCGACCACTACCAGGAGGTCCGCGCCGGTCAGCGTGGCGACCGCGGCCTCGCAGGCGTCGCGGAGCGCGGTCACTGCCGCGTCACCGGTACCGCCCGTCGCCTCGGGGATAAGCAGCGGCGGATGCGGGCAGATCGCCGCCGCGGTCAGCATCCTGGCGGCGGCCCGACAACCGGGAGGGGCAGCGCGACCCGGGTATCCGGCGCACCCTGCGCGGGCGCCGCCGAGGCCTCGCCGGCCCGGGTACGGCGCACCGCCAGCGGAGCTCCGTCGGCGAGGAGGTAGTGCGGGGCACCCCTGGTGACCGCGACCGTCACCACGTCACCGGGCCTCGGCAGATCGTCGCCTGGGGCGAAGTGGACGAGACGATTGTCCCTGGCCCTGCCGGACATGCGGTGGGTCGCGGTGTCCTTGCGGCCCTCGCCTTCGGCGACCAGGACCTCGACCGTGGCGCCGGTGAGCTTCTGGTTCTCCTCGTACGTGATCTCCTCGACCAGGGCGGTAAGGCGCTCGTAGCGTTCCTGCACCACCGGGGCCGGGATCTGGCCGGGCAGCGTGGCCGCGGGCGTACCCGGGCGGATCGAGTACAAGAACGTGAACGCACCGGCGAAACGCGCCTGGCGCATCAGGTCAAGCGTCTGCTCGAAATCCTGCTCGGTTTCTCCGGGGAATCCGACAATAACATCAGTGGTGATCGCGGCATCCGGAATAGCTGCGCGGACCTTGTCCAAGATGGCCAGGTAGCGATCCCGCCGGTAGGCGCGGCGCATCGCCTTCAGCATGGTGTCCGAACCGGACTGCAGCGGCATGTGCAGGCTAGGCATCACGTTGGGCGTTTCGGCCATCGCCTCGATGACGTCGTCGGTGAAATCCCTCGGGTGCGGGGAGGTGAACCTGACCCGCTCAAGGCCCTCGATGTCACCGCAGGCCCGCAGCAGCTTCCCGAACGCCAGCTGGTCCCCGAATTCCGCCCCGTACGAGTTCACGTTCTGGCCGAGCAGCGTGACCTCGAGCACGCCATCGGCGGCGAGCGCACTGATCTCGGCGAGGATGTCGCCCGGCCGGCGGTCCTTCTCCTTGCCGCGCAGGCTCGGCACGATGCAGAACGTGCAGGTGTTGTTGCAGCCGACCGAGATCGCGACCCAGGCTGAGTAAGCGGACTTGCGGCGGGCGGGCAGCAGGGACGGGAACGTCTCCAGCGTCTCCTCGAACTCGGCCTGAGCCTCGCCCCGCTCCCGCGCCTGCTCCAGCAGCCGGGGCAGCGAACCCATGTTGTGCGTGCCGTACACCACGTCGACCCAGGGGGCGCGCCGGGTGATCTTGGTCCGTTCCATCTGGGCGAGGCAGCCGCCCACGGCGATCTGCATGCCGTTCTGCTTCTGCGGCAGCAGGTGGCCGAGGTTCCCGTACAGCCGGTCGGCCGCGTTCTCCCTGACCGCGCACGTGTTGAACACGACGACATCGGGGGTCTCCCCCTCCGGCGCCTGGCGGTAGCCTGCTTCGTCGAGCACTCCGGCCAGTCGTTCGGAGTCGTGCGCGTTCATCTGGCACCCGTAGGTGCGGATCTGGTAGGTCCTATCTGCCACGACACCAGGATAGCCGCGCTTTACCCCTGACCCCGGGGACGCGGAAACCCCAGGGCATGAGGCATATTATTCGGTATGCCCAATGTTCCTGACGAAGTTTTCCCGTACGGTGAGTGGCCGTCCCCGATTTCTGCCGCCGACGTGGCCAAAGGGAACATCCGTCTGTCTTTCCCGCTGATCACGGGCCCGGCGGGACGACAGGTCGTGTGGTGGCAGGAAACCAAGCCCGCCGAGGGCGGCAGGCAGACCGTCTCCAGGCAGGGACCAGACGGCATCCGGGAGGAACTGCTGCCTGCCCCGTGGAACGCCAGGACCCGGGTGCACGAGTACGGCGGGCGGGCCTATCAGCCGCTTCCTGACGGCGGGATGGTGTTCGCGAACTTCGACGACCAGCGGCTGTACCGGGTTCCGGCCGACGGCGGCGACCCCAAGCCGCTGACCGGGGACAACGGTGACCGGTTCGCCGACTTCGTATTGTCACCATCCGATGACGAACTGTGGTGCGTGCGGGAGCGGCACGAGGACGGCCAGATCACCCGCGCGATCGTCGCGGTGCCGCTTGACGGCGCGGACGCGGTCCGGGTGCTGGTGACCGGGTCTGACTTCTTCGCGTTCCCGACGCCGTCACCGGACGGGACCCGGCTCGCGTGGATCTGCTGGGATCACCCCAGGATGCCGTGGGACGGCACCGAACTACGGGTGGCCAGCCTCGATTCCCCGCCCGGCCACTCTCCGTCCGGCCACCGGGTGCTGATGGGCGGGCCGAGCGAATCGGTGCTCGCGCCGGTGTGGCGCGATAACGACCGCCTGTACGCGATGTCGGACCGGTCTGGCTGGTGGAACCTGTACGAGGTCGATCTCGATGGCGGCGCGCGGAACCTGTGCCCGCGCGAGGAGGAGTTCGCCGGGCCGCTGTGGCAGCTGGGCGCTCGCCCGTACGCGGTGCTCGACGACGGCCGCGTCGCGGTCGTGCACGGCAGCGGCGAAACGCGGCTGGCCGTGCTCGACCCGGTCGATGGCGGGCTGACCGACGTGGATGTGCCGTTCGGCGATTTCGGGTCGCCGACCGCGTCCGGGCCGCGGGTAGCGGGCCTGGCCGGCGGGGCGGCCATGCCGATGGGCGTGGTCACCGTGGACATCGGCTCGGGCGCCACGACGGAGCTGCGGCTGGAGACGGATTCGATGCCCGACACCGGGTACCTGCCGGTGCCCCGCGCGGTGGACCTGCCCGCGCCGGACGGCGGGGTCGTGCACGCGGTCGTCTATCCGCCGAGCAGCGCCGCCGCCACCGGGCCGGAAGGCGAGGCACCGCCCTACATCGTGTGGGTACACGGCGGCCCGACCTCTCGGGTGTATCCGGTGTTCGACCTGGAGAAGGCGTACTTCACCAGCCGGGGCATCGGGGTCGTCGACGTGAACTACGGCGGCTCCACCGGCTACGGCCGCGCCTACCGGGAGCGCCTGCGCGGGCAATGGGGCCTGGTGGACGTCGCTGACTGCGCCGCGGCCGCGCTCGCGCTCGCCGACGATGGCGAGGCGGACGGCAAGCGCCTGGGCATCCGCGGCGGTTCGGCCGGCGGCTGGACCGCGCTCGCGGCGGTGACCAGCGAGGCCGCCGGGGTGTTCGCGGCGGCGGTGTCCTATTACGGCGTGACCGACCTGCGTGGCTTCGCCGCGCAGACTCATGACTTCGAGTCCCGGTACCTGGACGGCCTGATCGGCCCGCTGCCTGGCAGCGAGGAACTGTACGCGGAGCGGGCTCCGGTCGGGCACGTGACGGCCGCCACCTGCCCCATCCTGCTCCTGCAGGGGCTCGACGACCCGGTCGTGCCGCCGGCCCAGGCCGACTCGATCGCCGCCGACCTGACCGCGCACGGCATCCCGCATGCCTACCTGTCGTTCGCGGGCGAGTCACACGGGTTCAGGAAGGCCGAGACGATCATCACCTGCCTGGAAGCCGAACTCTCCTTCTACGGCCAGATCATGGGCTTCACGCCACCCGGCGTGCCGGCGGTCCAGCTCAGCGAGTTACAGCTGGCTTGCTAGCGGGCGAACTCGATGGCGCGAGACTCGCGGACGACCGTGATCCGGATCTGCCCCGGATAGGTCAGTCCCTCCTCGACCTGCTTGGCGATGTCGCGGGCGATCACCTGAGCCTGGATGTCGTCGACGTCGTCCGGCTTGACCATGACCCTGATCTCACGCCCGGCCTGCATCGCGTAGACCTTCTCCACGCCTTCGCGTCCGGACGCGATCTCCTCGATCCGCTCCAGCCGCTTGATGTACAGCTCGAGCGACTCGCGCCGGGCGCCCGGACGGCCGCCGCTGATCGCGTCCGCGGCCTGGGTGAGCACGGCCTCTACGGTGCGGACCTCGACCTCGTTGTGGTGCGCCTCGATGGCGTGCACCACGTCGTCATCCTCGCCGTATTTGCGGGCCACCTCCGCGCCGATCAGCGCGTGACTGCCCTCCACCTCGTGCGTCAGCGCCTTGCCGATGTCGTGCAGCAGCGTGCAGCGCTTGAGCAGGGCGGGGTCGAGGCGCAGCTCGCTGGCCATCATGCCGGCGATGTGCGCGGACTCGATCAGGTGCTTGAGCACGTTCTGCCCGTAAGAGGTGCGGTACCTCAGACGCCCGAGCAGCCGGGTCAGCTCGGGGTGCATATCGGTGATGCCCAGTTCGACGAGGGCGTCCTCCGCGGCCCGCGCGCACAGCTGCTCGATCTCGGCGCGCCCTTGCTCGTAGGCGTCCTCGATGCGCTGCGGGTGGATCCGCCCGTCGGCGATGAGCCGCTCCAGGGTAAGCCTGCCCACCTCGCGCCGCACCGGGTCGAAACAGGACAGCAGGACCGCTTCCGGTGTGTCGTCGATGATCAGGTTGACGCCGGTGACCGACTCGAACGCACGGATGTTGCGTCCCTCGCGGCCGATGATGCGGCCCTTCATCTCGTCGCCGGGAAGGTGCATGACCGAGACGACGGACTCGGTGGTCTGTTCGGTGGCCACCCGCTGGATGGCCAGCGTGACGATGTTCCTTGCCCGCTTGTCGCCCTCGGCCCGCGCCTCGCGCTCGATGTCGCGGACGATCAGCGCGGCCTCGCGCCTGGCCTGGTTCTCGATGAGCCCGACCAGCTCCTGTTTCGCCTGCTCGGCGGTGAGGCCGGCCACTCGCTCCAGCTCTTTGTGCTGCGCGGATCCGGCCTGGTCGAGCTCGCGCCTCAGCTCGTCAAGCTCGCCCTTGAGCTGATCGAGGGCCACCGTCCTCGCCTCTATCCGGCTGAGTTCGGTGTCGAGGCGCTGCTCGCGGTCGGCCAGCCGCAGTTCACGCCGCTCAAGGTCACTGCGCAACTCGCGGACTTCATCCTTGAGCTCGCGATCCTTGAGCTCGCGGCCGGCTTCAGCTGCTTCCACCGGAGCCCGGCGGCCTCTGCTGAGCGTGATCACGACGGCACCCGCCACGGCCAGCAACCCGATTACCATGAACGCGAGCGACAATTCGCTGCTCACGGCCACCCCTTTCCGTCCATGGCCTCGATGTTTTGTTACCGCGTGTACCGCATCGCCGCCCGGGATGGCTGGCGTCGTGTGTTGTGGTACGGCTACTCGCCGTCCTCCTCCGCTGTTGTTCCGTGCCGCGTGGGACAACACCTCGCTGCCGTGAGGTTAAGGCTTGATCACGTTTTAATCAAGCAAACGTGGCGGAACCACTCGAACCGATCACTATGAGGATGAACGGTGCACGTGCATCGGCCGCGTGCGCCCGACGACGGCCCACGCCAGGCGCCGCAACGCGGCGCCGT
>DASXDG010000256.1:0-41451 GCA_036490795.1 Streptosporangiaceae bacterium | reverse complement strand
GCGTGTCAACATCGAAAACCCCGGACCGCAAGGCGGCTCACGATAGAGGCAACCGTCACGCTCTAACCACGCACAGCCCCACGCGGGGCACGCCAAAGCGTGCCCCGCGTGATTACACCCATGTAATTCGCACGCCGCGCCAGGACCTAAACCCACCCCGGCCTCCCGGCCGGGACATCGACAGGCGACGGATAAACAGACCAGCCGGCAGCTCGACAGCAGGGGAAACTCCGGGTGCTTTGGGTGTTCGATCATCTCTAACACCAAGCTTCCCTCGTTCCCGGACAGGTTCTTTCCGTCGCCATGCTGGTCGTGCCTGTCCTGACCGGGCATGCCGCACCGGTGGCACTGGTATCCGTCTGGCGGCCGGTAGCCGCACCGGACGCAGATGCGCAGCAGCTCGGTCAGCTCGACGCCGAGCAGCACGGCGACCGTGCGGGGCGTGCGCCCCCAGCCGATCGCGTGCCGCTTGCCGCTCTCGATCCTGGAGATGGTGCCGGTGCTCACCCCGAGCAGTTCGCCCATCTGGTCCATCGTGAGCCCGCGTTCGATGCGGATACGGCGGATGCCTAGCCGGACCAGCGTCTCTAGATCCAGGGCGATCTCGATGTGCCCGCTGTCGTAGCCGTATTCTTCCAGGTGATCATCCAGCGAGGTCAGGTCAGCGAACGCGTCACCGCACGAGCAGCTACGGAAAATCCGGGGGGTTCCCGACCGGACATCAGCGGCGCGGTACTCGCTGCGAAGCGTCAGCATGGCCCCTCCGACATCCGCGCTGCGAGCGCGACCTCCTGAACCGTCACGAACTCTTCGGTACCGGCCAGGACATCACCCGCCGGCCCGGCCACTACCCGGCCTCCCATCCGGCCGCCGCGCAGTACACAGGCCGCGAGTCCTGCTCGGCGATCACCGCCCTGAGCCGTTCCTGAGCTAGCTGCCGGCCCGGGGAACCATCCGCGAACGCAGCCACGGCCTTCTCCAGCGCGGCACGGTAATCCCGCAGCTCGTAACTGGTCAGTGCCCCGACCGGGTACTCAGGCACCCTCGGGAGCTTGGCTACGATCATCGGCTTTACCTCCGCCCATCTTGTTCTTCGACCTCAGCGCCAGCTCGGCCGTAATCGCGGATTCCCACACCCGCAGCCGCCCGGCAAGTTCCGCATCCCTTATCTCAGGATCCTCCGCCAGCTCAGCCAGCAGCCGCACCGTGGCCACCCCGCCAAGACCCCGCCCCGGCACCGTGCCCGCTTCCCCGGCACCGCTGCTCACAGCGCACCCCCCGCCGCTCATGGCAGGTCCCTTGGCACAGGCATGAACGTGTAGTTCTCCACGATCAGTCTGTGCAGGTCATCAGCAGTCGGGGCCTCGATCGCGCCGCCCTTGCCGTCCCTGCGCCTCGCCGTCCAGCCAGCGTCGGCGTCACCGGCCGTGATCTCGTACGCATCTCCCCAGCCGAACCGCAGCGCATCCAGCGCGAGCCCCCCGGCAGCCTCGCCCTCCGCTGCTCCCTCCATCGTGACCATCTCCCCTGTCCCTGACGGCAGGGACAGACGTTCCGCTATCGTCCGGACGGCGGCAAGAAGGACGGGCACCGCTATCGCCTCCGCTCTATCTCTGCCGTCACGACGGACTCCCTGTCGTTCAGCCACGCCGCCACCTGTGGCGGCGGGCTGTTGTCATCAAGGCGGCTCGCCATCGCACGGATCAGCACGATGCCCGACCGCCACGAATACAGCTCGGAGGTGCTCACCCCGGTCAGCTCGGGCACGGCAGCCTCCTCAGCCCCTCAAGGGCGCGCTCCAGCAACGCTGGATCATCGAGCGGCCTGATGCGCGTAAGCGGCGCGTTCGCCTGTTCCGGCGTCCGTATCAGTAGCGGCTGTTCAGACATGACCCCTCCCTAGGTCTAGAAGGGGATCACGTGGCCAGAACGAACAGTGTGTGATGACTAGCGCGACCGACCGCGTGATCCGTATGGCCATCCGTGGCCAGGTCACGAGCGGTTCGCGCCCCTAGTCACGGAGCCCGGCACGGGGGGTTTCAGCGACGGGCAGCAGGTTGGACAAGAACCCGTTCCCCCGTGCCGGGGGCCTGGGACTAGCATGCATGATGCTGTAAATGAGATGCTAGTGCGCTAGCGGAAAAGCAGAAAAGCGCATTATAGGGCATATCTCAGAAGGGACTATGCACATGGCCGCACTGGACCCCGACACCGACCCGAGAGGCTTGCTCGGCAAGCTGCTGCGGGAGGCACGCAACCAGTCGGGCAAGAGCGGCGAAGCTCTTGCGCGGGACATCGGCCAGGAAAAGACGGGGATCGTCCGGGCGGAGTCAGGCGAGCGTGTGCCGACCATGACCACGCTGGGCGCGTGGCTTAGCGAGTGCGGCGTCGCCGGGCTGGCTGAGTCGGCACTGCGCGGCATCTGGAAGCTGGCCAGGAACGTGGAGAACCCGGCGCAAGCCCAGCTCGCACCCTGGTACGCCACCGAAGCCCGCGCGCATACCTTGCGGTTCTGGCAACCCATCGTCATCCCGGGCCTGCTCCAGGTCGAGGAGTACGCCTACGAGATATACCGGGCGACCGGGCGCGGTCACGAGCGGGCCTTGGAAGACACCGGGTCGCGCATGGCTAGGCACGCCATCCTGAACCGTGAGGACGGCCCCACGGTCGTTATCGTGCTCGATGAGCTCGTGCTGCACCGGCTGATAGGGACTTCTCAGGTCATGACCGAGCAGTGCGCCAGGCTGCTGGAGCTGTCTGAGGATCCTTCGGTGCTGATTCATATCCTGCCATCGTCCCTGGGTGCCTCGCCTGGTCTCGGCGGTCCCGTGTCGCTGGCCTCAGTTAGCGGGGAGCCTGACGTGCTGCTCACGGGCTCGATGCTCGAGGACACCGTGACCACCGACGCTCAGCAGGTCAGGGCCGCTAGCGGTATCTTTGAGCGTGTTCGCGGACGCGCCGCGAGCATCGACGGCAGCAGGACCATCATCGGAGAGGCGATGGAGAAATGGACGGCTTGAACTGGCGTAAGTCCAGTTACTCAGGCAATGGAGAGGCGTGCGTCGAGGTGGCGACCACGGCCGACGCCGTGCTCATCCGAGACACCAAGAACCGCGAGCGCGGTCCGGTGCTCCGGGTCAGTCCCGAGACGTGGAGCGCGTTCACGGCGAAGATTAAGGCCATGGAAGGCCCTCTAGAACGGCCATAGGCGCAAGACCGAAGCGTTCGACTTCTAACCCACCCGCAACAGCAGGCCCCCCACACGCGGTGTGGGGGGCCGCACGTCGATCCGCTATGGCGGCTGCGGGGCAGGCCGCCGCCGGGGCGCTGGGAGTGCAGCCGGCGCGGTTTCGGGCGGTGGTGGCGCGGTGGCGCCGGGCGGGGTTCGCGAAGACCGGTCCGATCTGACCCCTTACTCTCCACGATCGTGAAAAACCAATCGCGCACGGCGATTTTGCGCATAGCGGTACATTGGCGGCCGTGACTGCTTCCCGTGCGGTATTGGTGACTGGCGCGTCGCGTGGCATCGGCGCGGCGATCGCCCTGGCGTTCGCGGCACAGGGCGACCGGGTCGCTGTGCACCACCGTGACTCCGCTGACCTGGCCGAACGCGTCCGCAGCGGCCTGCCCGGCGAGGGCCACACGGTCGTGCGGGCCGATCTCGCCGACCCCGACCAGACAAGGAGCATGGTCGATCAGGCGCACCGCGATCTGGGCGGCCTCGACGTGCTGGTGAACAACGCGGGGATATATGTCGAGCACGCCGTCACCGAGGCCTCCTATGAGCAGTGGCGCGACGCCTGGGAGCGGACGCTGCGGGTGAACCTCACCGGCCCGGCGAACGCCACCTGGTGCGCGGTCCAGTACATGCGGCACACCGGCGGCCGGATCATCAACATCTCCTCGCGCGGCGCGATCCGCGGCGAGCCGCGGCACCCCGCCTACGCGGCCAGCAAGGGCGGCCTGAACGCCATGTCCGGGTCGCTGGCCAGGCTCCTCGCCCCCTACGGCATAGCGGTCACCACCGTCTCCCCCGGCTACGTCGACACCGAGATGGCGGCCGAGCACCTCGGTTCGAGGATCGGGGACGAGATCCGCGCGCAGAGCCCGTTCAACCGGGTCGCCACGACCGAGGAGATCGCCGCGGCGGTGATCTACCTGGCCTCACCGGAGGCCCTGTGGGCCAGCGGCACCACCATCGACCTCAACGGCGCCTCCTACCTCCGTCCGTAATCTAACCCGGCCGGCGGCGCCTGGGCACCGAGCAGCGTGACCACCTGGCTCCAGGCAAGCTCCGTCCCCGCGGCCACGCACCCGTCCACTACCGCGTCCGTGCCCAGCGCGCTGACCAGGACCTCGGGCATGACCGGTGCCATCTCGTCCAGTTCGGCACAGACCAGCTCCGCGAAACCAGGCGCCCGGCCTATCCCGCCGCCGAGCACGATCAGCTCCGGATCGACCACGGTCACCACGACGCAGATGGCCTTGGCAGCCAGCCGTGCCTCCTTGGCGACGACCGCCGCCGCCCGCTTATCCCCCGCCGCCGCGGCCTCGAACACCCGCCGGGCCGACAGGGCGCCGCCCATGCCGGCCTTGCGCGCGCCGCGCACGACCGCCGACGCCGCCGCCACGGCCTCGAACTCGCCGCGCTTGCGTGCCTCGTGCTCGTCGACGTCAATGCCGTCGGACAGCGGCAGGAACGCGATCTCCCCGGCCACGCCGTGGGCGCCGCGCAGCAACTGGCCGCCGATCACCAGGCCCATGCCGATGCCGGTACCGAAGTGCACGAACGCGAAGTGGTCCACGTTCCGCCCGAGGCCGTGTGCCTGCTCGGCCAGCGCCGCCGCGTCCACATCGTTTTCCATGACCAGCGTGGGGCCGAACGCCTCGCGGAGCCCGGCCAGCGCGGACGGTTTGTCCCAGCCGGGCAGGCGGCCGGTCAGCTTCATCGCGTTCCGCCGCGGGTCGTAGACACCAGGGCTGCCGATGACCGTCTGGGTGACGGCCGACCTCGGCACCCCGGCGATGACACACAGCGAGTCGGCGAGCGCCACGAGTTCGCCGACCCGGCCGCGCACGCTGGTCGCCCTGGCCCTGACCTCGGATCGCGCCCGGATCTCGCCGGTCAGCCCGGCCAGCGCACCGCGCACGAAGTCGTGTCCGATGTCCAGCCCGAGCACCAGGCCGGCGTCCGGAGCGAGCTCGTACAACTGGGCAGAACGCCCGGGCACACCGGTCCGCTGCCCGGCGAGCCGGACCAGGCCCGCCCGCTCGACGTTGCCGAGCGCGAGCGAAACCGTCGGTTTCGACAGCCCGGAAACCCGGGCCAGCTCGGCACGCGAGCACGGGCCGCGCTGGCGAATGTGCTCAAGCAGCAGCTGCTCATTCATCGCCCTGATGAGCGAAGGGCGTGCCGCAGCCAGGCCACCAGCCACCAGCCACCTCCAGGTCAGACGGGTTTCAAAGCGTTATATGTGGACACTTGCCGCATGTAGATAGTTAGGATACTGTCCTAACAATCTTCGCGGAAGGGTCTACCCCGGCAGATCGGCAATAATTGCCTCTTCATCCACACTAAGGACCAAACTGCATGAGACGCCTCATATCACTCGGGGTCATCATCGGGGCCGGCCTGCTCGCGGCCGGCTGCACCGCAGGCTCCGGTAGTAGTACCAGCACCAGCTCGGGCTCCGGTTCCAATTCCGGCAAGACATCCACGACGGCAAGCAGCTCGCTGACCATCGACAACGAGAACGGCGCGCTGTGGAGCTGCGACTTCAACCCGTATAACGAGGCGGACAACTTCCTCACGGTCGGCTTCGACTACGAGCCGCTGGTCTACGTGGACCCGCTCGCGGCGGGCAAGACCACCCCCATGCTGGCCACGTCGTGGACCTGGGGCGCGGGGAACAAGTCGCTCACCTTCCAGATCCGGCAGGGTGTCACGTTCAGCAACGGCCAGGCGATGACCGCCGCCGACGTCGCGGGTACGTTCAACCTGCTGAAGAAGTACAGCGCCCTGGACGTTCCCGGTGACTGGGCCGTGCTGTCCAGCGTAACCGCGACCGGCAAGTACACGGTCACCATGGACTTCGCCAAGCCCGCCGTGCCGTACTTCTACTACATCGCGGACCAGACACCGATCCTGCCCATGCAGACCTGGTCGCAGATGAAGAACCCGGCGACCAACCCGGTCACCCAGCCAATCGGCACCGGCCCGTACATCATGTCCAAGTGCAGCCCGGAGAACATTACCTACACCGCGAACCCGCACTACTGGCAGCCAGGCCTGCCCAAGGTCAAGACGGTGCAGTACCCGGCCTACACCTCGAACACGACGGCCAACAACGACCTGGCCAACGGCCAGGCCCAGTGGGGCTCACAGTACGTGCCCAGCATCCAGAGCTTCTACCTGAACAAGAGCGCGAACTACCACGACTGGTTCCCGCCGACGGTCAACGTCACGCTGATCCCGAACCTGACCAACCCGCTGCTCAGCAACGTCAAGGTCCGCCAGGCGATCTCGTACGCGATCAACAGGACCCAGGTGTCCAGCATCGGCGAGTCCGGCTACGAGCCGCCCGCCAACCAGACCGGCGTGGTCACCCCGACGTTCAACAGCTTCGTGTCCAGCGCGGCGACATCTGCCTGGGGCAATGGCTACGACCCGGCAAAGGCCACTCAGCTGCTCAACCAGGCCGGGTTCCATATGCAGAACGGCGTCATGACGAACTCGTCCGGGCAGAAGCTCCAGTTCACGGTGCTCAACGTCGGCGGTTACTCCGACTGGGTCGCTTCCATGCAGGTGATTCAGCAGGACCTGAAGGCGATCGGCATCATCATCACGCCGGACAACCTGTCCACCAACGACTTCGACAACGACCTCTACTCCGGCAGGTTCCAGCTGGCCTACTACGACCAGCAATCGTTCGGCCCGAGCCCCTACTACGAGCTGAACAACTGGCTGAACTCCTCGGACACCGCGGCGATCGGCCAGACGGCGGCGAGCAACTACGAACGGTACAAGAGCCCGTCCACCGACGCACTGCTGGCGCAATACAACTCGACGGCCAGCGCGGCGGCTCAGCAGTCGATCCTGGACCAGATCCAGCAGGTGATGGTCACGCAGGTGCCGGTCATCCCGGTCGTGGAGGCGGTCGACTGGTTCCAGTACGACACCGGCTCCTTCAGCGGCTGGCCGACACCGAGCAACCCGTACGCCCAGCCGGCGGCCTACAACTACCCGGACAACGAGCAGCTGCTGCTGCACCTGTCTCCGGTTGGTTAACCGGCCTCGATGAGCGCGCCACGTGCCAGGGCTACCTCACTCCCCCTGGCACGTGGCGCTGGGCCCCCGACCCAGGAGTTAACGAGCCTTGAGATATGTCCTGCGCCGTCTCGGCTTCTTCATCCTCACCATGTGGGCGGCGCTTACCCTGAACTTCCTCCTGCCGAGGCTGATGCCTGGCAACCCGGCGGAGGTCATGCTGTCCAAATTCCACGGCGAGCTGACCCCGGGATCGCTGCACTCGCTTGAGGTCCTGTTCGGGCTCAACACGCACCAGAACATCTTCCAGCAGTACATCAGCTACGTACACCAGTTGCTGACCGGCAACCTCGGCACCTCGCTCAGCCAGTACCCGCAGTCCGTCTCGTCGGTGATCGGCAGCGCGATCTGGTGGACGGTCGCCCTGGTGGGCGTGACCACCGTGCTGGCGTTCATCCTCGGCACCGGCATCGGCATCGTCTCCGCCTGGCGGCGGGGCAGCCGACTGGACAGCATCGTCCCCCCGGTCTTCGTGGTCACCTCCGCGCTGCCGTACTTCCTGGTCGGCATCGTGCTGCTGCTGGTGTTCGGCATCACGCTGAAGTGGTTCCCCAGCGAGGGCGCCTACTACGTCACCACCGACACGCCTGGCTTCAACATCACCTTCTTCGAAGACGTCTTCAATCACGCGGTCCTGCCGGCGGCCGCGCTGCTGATCACGCTGATCGGCACCTGGATCCTGACCATGCGGAACACGATGATCACCACGCTGGCCGAGGACTACGTCCGGATGGCACGCGCCAAGGGCCTGCCCGGCTGGCGGATCATGCTCGACTACGCGGCCCGCAACGCGATCTTGCCGAACCTGACCGGCTTCGCGATGTCGCTGGGCTTCGTGGTCAGCGGCGCCATCTTGATCGAGGACGTGTTCAACTACCCAGGGGTGGGCTTCATGCTGCTCCAGGCGGTCGGCAATGAGGACTACCCGCTGATGCAGGGCCTGTTCCTGCTGATCACCGTCGCGGTGCTGGTCGCGATCTTGATCGCGGACGTGCTCACCGCGCTGCTCGACCCGCGGACGAGGGAGGCGGGATGACCGCCACGGTGGTAGCCCCTACCCCCACCCAGATCCCGTCGGGGAACGCATTCGCCCGCGTCTTCCGCGCGGTCAGGGCCAACCGCAAGGCGACCGTCGGCGCGATCTTGCTGCTGATCTTCATCCTGATCGCGCTGTTCCCCGGCGTGATCGCGCACGACAGCCCGTCCGCCGACAACTACACGCCCAAGCTCGGCTTCACCACCGCGCACCTGCTCGGCACGAACACATTCGGCCAGGACCTGTGGGCCCAGGTGATCTACGGCACCGGGAGCATGCTGCAGATCGCGTTCATCGTCGGCGCGGCCACCACCGCCATCGCGGTGCTGATCGGCGTGGCCGCCGCCTACCTGGGCGGCCTGTGGGACGGCTCGCTGAGCGTGCTCACCGACGTGCTGCTGGTCATCCCGCTGTTCCCGCTGCTGATCGTCATCGCCGGCTACGCGCACGGCGACAGCATCTGGGTGATGATCATCTCGATCACGGTGACCAGCTGGTCCTACACCGCCAGGCAGCTCAGAGCCCAGGCACTGACGCTGCGCAACAGGGACTTCCTCGAGGCGGCCAGGGTGCGTGGCGAGCGCAAGCTGTACGTGATCGTCGTGGAGATCATCCCGACGATGACCTCGCTGATCGTGGCCAGCTTCCTCACCAACGCGCTGTACGCGATCTTGTTCTCGTCCGGCCTTCAGTTCATCGGCCTCGGCAACCCGAACCAGGTCAGCTGGGGCACCACGCTGTACTGGGCGCAGAGCGAGGCGGCGCTGCAGACCGGGATGCCCTGGTGGGCACTGGCACCCGGCATCTGCATCGCCCTGCTCGGCACCGCGTTCGCCCTGCTCAACTACGCCTTTGACGAGATCGGCAACCCGGCCTTGCGCCCCGTGCGCAAGGCCCGCAAGGTGGGGAGGGCGCGTGGCTGACCAGATACTCGAGGTCTGCGGCCTGTCCGTCGACTACGTGCTCGACCGCGGGAACGTCCGCGCCGTCGACGACGTGTCCTTCACCCTCGACCACGGCGAGTTCCTCGGCATCGTCGGCGAGTCCGGCTGCGGCAAGTCGACCCTGCTGTTCGCCGTCGCCCAGCTGCTCGCGCCGCCGGCCCAGGTCACGGACGGCAGCGTCACGTTCCGGGGCAACAACCTGGTGGGCCTCACCGACAAGCAGCTGTCCGCGGTCCGCTGGAAGGACATGTCCGTGGTCATGCAGAGCGCGATGAACGCGCTCAACCCGGTGAAGTCGATCGGCGCGCAGTTCAAGGACGTGCTCCAGGCGCATGGTAAGCCGTCCAAACAGGAAGTGCACGCCCGCTCGGCCGAGGTGATGCGCATGGTCGGCATCGACCCGGTGCACCTCAGGAGCTACCCGCATCAGCTTTCCGGCGGGATGCGGCAGCGGTCGATGATCGCGATGGCGATGCTGTTCACTCCCGACCTGGTCATCATGGACGAGCCGACCTCGGCACTGGACGTGGTGGCCCAGCGGGCACTGATGCTCCAGATCAAGGAGCTGCAGCAGCAGTACGGCTTCGCGGTCATCTTCGTCACCCACGACATGTCGCTGGTCAGCCACTTCTCCGACCGGCTGATGGTGATGTACGCCGGGCAGATCGATGAGCTCGGCCGTACCAGGGCTGTCTTCGACCACCCGCGGCACCCGTACACCAGGGGCCTGCTCGACGCGTTCCCGTCCATCCGCGGGCCGAAGGCGGCGCTGCGCGGCATCCCGGGCAACCCCCCCGACCTGGGCAGCCCGCCGCCCGGCTGCCGGTTCAATCCCCGGTGCCAGCACGCCGTCGACAAGTGCTTCGAGACCGAGCCTGCCCTGTTCGGCATCGACGGATCGCTAGTGCGCTGCCTGCGCGTCGCGGACGGGAGCATCAACCAGTGACCGAACTGCTCAAGACCGACAACCTGACCAAGCACTTCAAGATCGGCAACACGCTGTCCCGGCACACCCTGCATGCCGTGGACGAGGTCAGCTTCACCATCGGCGAGCGGGAGATCGTGGCGCTGGCCGGGGAGAGCGGCAGCGGCAAGTCCACGATCGCCCGGCTGCTCGCCCGCATCTATAAACCCACCGCGGGCACGATCACGTTCGGCGGTCAGTCCGTGGCGGGCATGCGGTCCCGGCGCGCACAGCTGAAGTATTCGGCCGAGGTCCCGATGGTGTTCCAGGACCCGTTCGCCTCGATCAACCCGGTGTTCCGCGTCTCGCACGGCATGCTCAGGAGCCTGAAGCTGCACCGGACCGACCTGAACGCGGCGCAGCGCCAGGCCGAGGCGGAGCGCGTGTTCGACATCGTGGGCCTCAAGCCCGACATGCTGGAGCGGTTCCCCTACGAATTGTCCGGCGGCCAGCGCCAGCGGGTCGGGTTCGCTCAGGCCCTGGCCATGAAGCCGCGGCTGATCATCGCCGACGAACCGGTCTCGATGCTCGACGTCTCGATCCGGATCGGCCTGCTCAACCTGATGGCCAAGCTCCGCGACGAGGAAGGCGTCTCGATCCTCTACATCACGCACGACATCGCCAGCGCCCGCTACGTGGCGGACCGGCTGATCGTGATGTACGCGGGCCACATCGCCGAAGCCGGCCCGATCGAAGACGTGCTGACCGCACCCAAGCACCCGTATACCCAGCTCCTGCTCTCCGCGGTCCCCGACCCGAAGGCCCCGCTCGCCGAGGTCACCGACCGGGGCGAGCCGCCCAAAGTGATCGACCCCACGCCAGGCTGCCGGTTCCGCTGGCGCTGCCCGCTGGCTATCGATACCTGTTCTACTGTCACGCCCCCGTTGACCGAGCTGGCGGCTCGGCATGAGGTGGCCTGTCATGTCGCCCAGTCGGGCGCGGAAGTGAAGGCGTTCGTATGAAGCTCGCTGTCATCGGCGGCGGTTCCACGTACACTCCCGAGCTGGCCGACGGCATCGCCCGCCTGCGCTTGCCTGTCGACGAGCTGGCGCTCGTCGATCCAGACGTGGACAGGCTGGGCGCCGTAAGTGCGGTTTCGCAGCGCATCATGGCGCGGTACGGGCACCCGGCCGTCGTCAACTGGACGACCAGTCTCGACGAGGCAGCCGAGGGCGCCGGCGCACTGCTGTTCCAGCTCCGCGTCGGCGGGCAGGCGACCAGGCACCGCGACGAGACATGGCCGCTGGAGTGCGGGTGCGTCGGGCAGGAAACCACCGGGGCAGGCGGCTTCGCGAAGGCGCTGAGGACCGTACCCGTCGTCCTTGATATCGCAGAACGAGCAGTGGTCCGGGCTGCGCCCGGCGCGCACATCATCGACTTCACCAACCCGGTGGGCATCGTCACCAGGGCGCTGCGCACCGCGGGCTACCGGGCGACCGGCCTGTGCAACGTGGCGATCGGCCTGCAGCGCAAGCTCGCCGCGTACCTCGACGTCACCCCCGAGGCGGTGCGGCTCGGCCATGTCGGCCTGAACCACCTGACCTGGGAGCGCTCGGCCACCGTCGACGGCAAGGACGTGCTGCCTGAGCTGCTCGCTGAGCACGGTGACGCGATAGCGGAAGAGGTCGGGGCCCCGGCGTCGGTGGTTCGCCGGCTCGGCATGGTCCCGTCCTACTACCTGCGCTACTACTACGCGCACGACGAGGTCGTCGCTTCCCTGCGCGGCAAGAAGACCAGGGCTGAGCACGTCGCCGAGATCGAAGCCGAACTGCTCACCATGTACCGGGACCCGTCGCTCGATGTGAAGCCGGAGATCTTGTCCCAGCGTGGCGGGGCCTTCTACTCCGAAGCCGCGGTGGACCTGCTGGTCGCGCTCAGCGGCTCCGGTTCCGATGTCCCGTTGGTGGTGAACACGACGAACAACGGAACCCTGCCGTTCCTGCCCGACGACGCGGTGATCGAGGGGCCGGCCGCTATCACCTCCGACGGCGCCACTCCCCTGCCCGTCGATCCGGTCGAGCCCATGCTGCGCGGCCTGATCTCGCACACGTACGCCTATGAAGAACTGGCCCTGGACGCCGCGCTGCACGGCGGTCGCGACCGCGTTTACGACGCGCTGCTCGCGCACCCGCTGGTCGGCCAGTACGACAAGGCCGAGTGCCTCACCGACAAGCTACTCGCGGAAAACGCGCAGTTCCTTTCGTGGACGTAAGGAAACCCATGAAGTTGAAGCGGTCCACAGCTTTCTTGGTCATCTCAATGGCCACAACGATGACAGCCGTCACGCTAGCCACAGCCGCCCACGCGTCCCAGGCCCAGTCACCACGGCCCTGGGAAGTCCGCGTCAACCAGGTCGGATACGCGAACTCCGCCACCAAGACGGCCTATGTCATGACACCGGGGCGGGTGGCTGACGTTCCGTTCACCGTGACGTCGGGAAACCGGGTCGTCTACCGGGGCGTTTCCCGCGACGACGCCGGTTCCTGGAACAGCGACTACCGTGCCGTGTACGAGCTCAAGTTCTCGTCGCTGAAGTCCTCCGGCACGTACCGGATCCACGCCGGCGGTGCCGTATCTCCCGCGTTCCAGATCGCCCCCGGCGCGACGCTGTACACGCGGCTGGTCAACAACGCGGTGCGGTACTTCACCTCCGAGCGCGACGGCGCCGACGTCAACTCGTCGGTCCTGGACCGCAAGCCGGCCAACCTCACCGACGAGAAGGCCTACGTCTACGAGGCGCCCAAGTACGACAGCAACGACGACCTGATCGGCGGGTTCACGAAGGCCAGCGGCGCACCGGTCAACGTGTCCGGCGGCTGGTTCGACGCCGGCGGCGGCTACGAGAAGTTCGCCTACACCGCGACCTACGCGGACGCGCTGATGATGATCGCGCAGCGAACCCTGTCCAGTAAGCAGGGCACCGCCGGGTCGTCGACGCTCGGCCCGGAGGCCAGCTTCGGCCTGCGCTGGATCACCAAGCTGTGGAACCCGGCGCAGAAGGTGATGTACATCCAGGTCGGCATCGGCAACGGCAGCGCGGCGAGCAAGGGATATCCGGACGGCAAGATCCAGGGTGACTACAACTTCTGGTTCCAGCCGCAGGCCGAGGACGCGATGAACCTCACCAAGGGCGGCAACCCCGGCCCGACCGCGTACTACGTCAAGTACCGCCCGGTGTTCGAGGCGGCCCCGCCTGGCCAGAAGGTCAGCCCGGACCTGGCCGGCCGGTTCGCCGCCGACTTCGCGCTCGGCGCGCAGCTTGCCGCCAAGACCGGTGACCAGGCCGGCGAGCAGCAGTTGATGAGCCTGGCCCGCGGGGTCTACGCGGACGCGAAGACCACCAATGTCGGCCAGATCCTCACCACCTACCCGGACGACTACTACCCGGGCACCCAGTGGAAGAGCGACATGCTCTGGGGCGCCGCGGAAATCGCGCTCGCCGACGAGGCCGCCGACGCGCCGGCCGCGCAACTTCAGGCCGACCTGCAGACCGCCGCCTACTGGGCCAAGCAGTACGCAGCGCAGCATTCGGCTGGCCAGGGCCACCCGGCGGACGGCGACACCTTCAATCTGTACGACGACGGCGCGGTCGGCGAGGCCGAACTGCTGCAGGCGATGAAGAACGCGAGCACCGAATTGTCCGCCGGCCCGGTCATCGCGCCGAGCACGCTGCTGAACGACATGGCCGCTCAGCTGCGCACCGGCGAGGCGTGGGCCAAGAACGACCCGTTCGAGCTGGGTACCCAGCTCGGGCAGTCCGACGCCTCGCCGCACGCGTTCGGCCTGTACACCACCGACGCCCTCTACCAGGAATACGGCGGCGGTGACCAGTTCGAGGCGTTCGCCCAGCAGCAGCTGAACTTCGCGCTTGGCGCCAACGCCTGGGGCAGCTCCTTCGTGATCGGCGCGGGCAGCACCTATCCGCACTGCCCGCAGAGCGAGATCGCCAACCTGTCCGGCTCACTGACCGGGCACGCCCATGACGGGCGGGGCATACAACTCGGCGCGACCACCGACGGCCCGAGCAGCACGCCGAACTTCGAGGGCCTCGGCACCGTCAGCGGCATGAAGGCGTGCAGCGCGGGCAACTACGCCCCGTTCGACACCAAGGCCGTCAGCTACGAGGACAACGTCGTGTCCTGGCCCTCTGTCGAGCCAGCCGATGACTACACCGCCGATTCCCTGATGGCGTTCGCCCTCGGCGCGGCCGGCCTTGGCTAACGCGGCCGGTACCTCGCAAAGCGCGGACGGTACCTCAAAGAGCAGGACCGCCGTCCTCGCGCTGGACGGCGGTAACAGCAAGACAGATGTGGCCCTCGTCTCCACCGACGGCACCCTGCTCGGCTCGGTGCGCGGCGGCGGCATCAACTCGCAAGACACCGGCGCCGAGGCGACCGTCAGCGCGCTGACCGACCTGGTCCGGCAGATCACCACCGACGACGTGGAGGTCCTGCACACGGTGGGCTGCCTGGCCAACGCGGACCTGCCCGAGGAGGAGGAAGAACTCGCCAAGGCGGTACGGGCGGCGGGCTGGAGCCCGACCAGCACGGTGGTCAACGACACGTTCGCGATCTTGCGGTCCGGCCTGCAAGATCGCGGGCCGCACTGGGGTGCGGCGGTCGTCTGCGGCGCTGGCATCAACGCCGTGGGTGTCGCACCGGACGGCCGGGTCACCCGTTTCCTCGCCCTCGGTCAGCTGACCGGAGACTGGGGCGGCGGCTACGGCCTGGGCCGGGAGGTGATGTGGCACGCGATCCGCGGCGAGGACGGCCGCGGTCCGCGGACCGCGCTCACCGAGGCGGTACGGGAGTTCTTCGACGCGGACAAGGTCGAGGACGTCGCCATCGCGGTGCACAAGGGCAAGATCCCTGACGGTGACATGAACGCCCTGGCTCCGGTGCTGCTGTCCGTGTCCGCGGCCGGCGACCCGGTGGCCCAGTCCGTCGTGGATCACCTGGCCGACGAGATCTCGGTGCTCGCGATCACGGCCATGCGCCGCCTGGACATGACCGCGCTGGCGACGCCGGTGATCCTGGGCGGAGGGGTGATCACCGCCCGCGACTCGCGCCTGCTGGACGGCATCGCCAGCCGCCTGGCCGAGGCGGCCCCGCAGGCCGGCCTGCGGGTCATCGACGTCCCCCCGGTCGTCGGCGCCGCCCTGCTGGCCCTCGATCACGTCGGTGCCGTCCCCGAAGCCGAAACCCGCATCCGCGCCTCCTACCACCCGTAGGGAGTTACTCAGCGGGAAATCAGGCCGCGATCGGCGTTCTCGCCGAGGACGGCACGGGACAAGCGGTTGAGCAGTTCGGCCAGTTCGGCGTGCTGTTCCGGTGACCAGTCGGCGAGCAGTTCGCGCAGACCTTCCCGCCTGGCCGCGAACAGCCGGTCCGCCGCCGCGTGACCGGCCGGAGTCAGGTTCAGCCTGCCATCGGAGCGGACCACCATGCCCTCGGCGACCAGCCGGTCCACGTAGGGCCTGCCGTGGTCGACCCCGACCCCGGCCTGCCTGGCCAGTTCCTGCCCCGCGACCGCACCTTGCTTGGCCAGCCTGGTGAGCACCCAGCAGCTGCCGGCCGGCAGGTCGAGCCCGGCCAGGGCCGCCAGCCGCTCGTAGCCGCGCCGCCTGATATCGACGCTGGCCAGCCGGGACAGCGCGCGTTCCACCTCGTCCACCGAGGAGCGCCCCGGTGCCGTCGCGCCGAGCCCCTCGCCGATGTCCGGCGCACCCGCCGCCCCGCGCAGCGGCACCTCGCGCAGGAACCAGGACAGCGCGAACGCGACCAGTGCGATCGGCACCGCTATCAGGAAGACCGGCTGCAGCGACAGCGCGTACGCGTGCACCACGGCGGCGTGCACGTCGGCGGGCAGCTTGGTCAGCGACTCCGGGTCAGCGGTGGCCGCCGCCGGGTTGAAGCCAGGCGGCAACCGCACCCCGCGCAACGCCGAGGCCATCTCACTGGTCAGCCGGTTCGCGAACACGGCACCGAAGATCGAGACACCGAACGCGCCGCCGATCGTGCGGAAGAAGGTCGCGGCCGAGGTCGCGGCGCCCAGGTCGGTGTAGTCGGAGGAGTTCTGCACGGCGATGACCAGCACCTGGATGATCAGGCCGAGGCCGAACCCGAGCACGAAGAAGTACACGTCCATCAGCCAGGTCGCGGTGTGCTCGTCCAGCCTGGACAGCAAGTACAGGCCGAGCGCGAGACACGCCGTCCCCGCGATCGGGTACACCTTATATTTGCCCGTCCTGGCGATGAGCTGGCCGCTCAGGATCGACGTGATGAGCATGCCGCCGACCATCGGCAGCAGGTACACACCGGACAGCGTCGCGGAGACGCCGTGCGCTATCTGCAGGAAGAGCGGCAGGTAGGAGATCGCGCCGAACATCGCGAACCCGGCCGCGAGAAGGATCGCCGCGCTCACCGTGAACACCGGGTTGCGGAACAGCCGCAGCGGCAGCATCGGCTCGGCCGCGGTGCGCGCGGACAGGTACCAGGCCACGATCAGCACCGCGGAGCCCGCGAACAGCGCGATGATGACCGGTGAGCTCCAGGCATAGCTGGTCCCGCCCCACGACGTGGCCAGAACCACGCAGGTGGCGAACGCGGCCAGCAGCGTCGCGCCCAGGTAGTCGATCTTGTGCTGCTTGCGCGAGGACGTGGTGGGCAGCACCACGGTGACCACGACGAGCGCGACCGCGCCGATCGGCAGGTTGATGTAGAACACCCAGCGCCAGGACAGGTTATCCACGAAGAACCCGCCGAGCAGCGGGCCGATGACACTGGCAACACCGAACACGGCGCCGAACGCGCCCTGGTACTTCCCGCGCTCTCGCGGCGGGACGATGTCGCCGACGATCGCCTGCGCCAGCACCATCAGGCCGCCGCCGCCGACACCCTGCATGGCCCGGAACCCGATCAGCTCGCTCATGCTGTGCGCCAGCCCGGACAGTGCCGAGCCGACCAGGAAGATGACGATCGCGGCGATGAACAGGTACTTCCTGCCGTACTGGTCGCCGAGCTTGCCCCACACCTGGGTGGTCGCCGTGGTCGCGAGCATGTACGCGGTGACCACCCAGGACAGGTGGTTCACGCCACCGAGATCGCTCACGATCGTCGGCAGCGCGGTGGCGACGATGGTCTGGTCCAGTGCGGCCAGCATGATCGCCAGCATCAGCGCGGCATAGATGACCAGCACGCCACGCTGGTTTGTCGGTTCGCTCTGGGTAACCACGCCTGACTCAATACCCAGGCAGCAACCAGATACGCTCAGTGACCGGACCGATACGCTGCCGTCCGGTCAGTGCTTCCCGCGACGGCAGCCGGGCCCAGACATGCGAATCCCCGGCTCAGCCGCCGTCGAGCGACGGCCGAACCGGGGGCAAACGCGAAGCGTCAGCTGTTCATGACCAGGCTGTGCGAAAGCGAGATCGTCTTCCACTGACCACCGGAGTGGTCCGCGTACGGGGCCTCGCCCTTGTAGATGTACAAAGGCATGCCGTTGTACGTGATCTGGCCGGCAACAACTCCGAACTGGGCCGGGAACGCGTGGTCAACCGGGGAAATGAGGCCAGTGCCCTTGACCGGCACCCATGTCGTCGCACAGGAACCGGTGCACGTCGACGGCTTGCCAGCACTGTCAGCGGCGTAGGTGTACACAAGATCGCCACTACCCTCAGCCATCACCCAGCCGGCCTTGGAATGCGACACATCGAAGTACACAGCACCGGGCGGCGGGCTGGACTGGTTGCCGCTGCTCGCCGGGTTCGGCGTGTTGGTCGCAGCGGCACCCGTGCTTGGCGTCGAGCCTCCGCTGCCCGCGTTGGCCGACGAGGATGATCCCCCACCGCACGCGGTCAGCAGCAATGCGGCCGCCACGAGCCCGCCGGCAGCAGCCGCCCATCCGCTCTTGCGCATAACGTTAACTCCATTCCGAAATCGACTCGTTTCGATACGCCCGAAAGCTACCAGAGGGCCAGACTTGCCCGCGCCCTCTTAAGGCCTACTTAGTCATCCGGAGCTATCCGGTTACATAGCCAGGCCATGGCCTCCGGATACCTGTAGTCAATCCCGCCGTGCCCGGCCTCAAAAAGCTCAAAGTGTACCGCCTCGTCCCTCACGCCGACCTTCTCCAGCTCGGCGCGGAACGCGGTAGCCCCTAGATCCAGGTAATATTCGTCTCTAGTGCCGGCGTCGATCCAGATCGCGCGCAGCCCGCGCAGTGCATCGGCGTGGGCGGGCGCCATCCGCACCGGATCCCAGTCCAGCCACCGCTGCCAGACATCGGGCCGGATGGCCCCGGTGGCCGGATCGAACGGCAGGTCCACCGTGCCGTCCGCATTGGCCGAGAAGGCCGCCGCCACCCCGATCAGGTCGACCAGTGCCATGTCCTCGTCCCTGGTGAACGCTTCCCGGCTACGGAAGTCGGCCCACCAGCGCCAGATGTCGCCGTCCCACTTGCGCAAGTGCCTGACCGCAGCGGGGAACGCCGCGATGTAGCAATACTCGTACAGCGAGTCGCCGGCGTGGGTGGCCAGGGCTCCGAACAGGTCAGGCCGCAGCATCGGGGTGATCATCGCGCCGAACCCGCCGCTGGACTTGCCGCTGATCGCCCGGTGGGCGGCCGACGGCAGCGTCCGGTATCTGACGTCTACCCAGGGCACCACCTCGTCGCAGAGGTAGGAGTGGTAGCGGCCGGTGCCCGGCGAGTCCACGAACTGGCTGCCGCCGTATCCGGTCCACGCGTCGACGTACACGACCACGGCGGGCGGCGTGCCGCCCGCGAACAGCGCGTCGGCCCGCTCGGGGAACGGCTGCCGGAACGGCGTCCTGTTCCGCCACATCGCCACCTGGCCGGTGTAACCCTGGATCACGTACACCGTCGGGTACCGGCGATCCGGTTCATCGTCGTATCCCGGCGGCAAGTAGACCAGCACCGGCCGCTGGTGCGGATCGCCAAGCGGATTCCCGCGAAGCAATTTGCTGTCGATGACACATTCTTCGATCCGGCCGGAAAATTCGGCTGACCAGGGCAACAATGATTCCTCCTGAGAACCTCGAGCACCTCATTCTTACCCGTAACGGGCATCACGCGCGGCGCTGCGTGTCACAAGGGTCTCGACAAGATGCCATCCGTACACTTACCGTGACATCGAAATCGCAGTGAGTTAGTCATTTGACGGGACGGGAGCTCGCGTGTCTGACACTTTGACCGTGCTTATCGCCGGACTGCTCGGCGCGGCCGGCGCCGCCGGGCTGGGCTGGGCGATGCGCCGCCGCAAGGCGGAACCCGAGGACGTTACGATCGGCTTCCTCGGTCCGTCTATGGCGGCGCTCTACCTGCTGGTGCTCGCGCTCGCGGTCGCAGCGGAATGGGGCACGATCAGCGACGCGCACCAGGGCACCACCACGGAGGCGTCGGCGCTGCACCAGCTGTACTGGTCCGCCCAGGGGTTGCCGCCCGCCGCCGCCAGCACGCTGGAGAACGAGGTCCGCGAGTACGCCTACGCGGTCGTCCACCACGACTGGCCGGAGATGGCCAAGGGCTCGCTCGACGATGAGACAGAAGACATGCTGGGCGCGATGAAGGCCACGATCCTCAAGGTCAACCCGCCCGACGCCGCGGCGTCGGCCGCGCAGACCGACGCGCTGAACCAGATCTCGACGCTGGCCGCGGTGCGCGCCCAGCGCGAGGACGACGCGAGCGTGCGATTGCCCAGCGGTGTGCTGGCCGGCGTCATCGCCACTTCGCTGGTGGTCGCCCTGTTCCCGTTCGCGGTCGGCATCAAGCCGGTGCTGCCGAGCATCATCCTGGCCTCCATGCAGGCGGCGCTCGTCGTCATCGGCGTCATCGTGGTCTTCCAGCTCGACCATGCCTACTCCGGACCGCTCGCGGTCCAGCCGGATCCGATGTCCGCGCTCATCCAGCAGATCGGCGCCCCGTGAGACGACGGACTCCAACGGTGAGGCACGCGGCTCCGCACCAGGCCAGGTCACGCGTGTCCGTGGTCAAGGTGGCGGCGATTCCCGCGCTCACCGCGGCTGGGCTGGCGGTGCTGGCCGTCCCGGCGCTCGCCTTGCTGGGCAGCCCGCGGGACTCCGCCCGCGCGGTCAGCGCGGATACCACAGCCAAGACGGCCCGCGACGTCGCGGACCAGGCGGCCGCCTGTCCGGCCTGGGAGCCCGTGGTGCCGGGCCTGCTGTACCTGGGCACGGCACCGGTGCTCACCATCGGCGGCGTGCCGCTGATCGGCAGCGGTACCTGCCTGCCCGGCAGCGGCAAGGGTGAGGACATCGCGGTGGGCGCCGACGTCGCCCTGCCACCGCAGTCCGCCTGCGACAGCGACGATGCCCCGCTTCCGCTGCTCAGGGTCAACCTCGGCGTGGCCATAGGCGTGCCGGACGAGGACGGTGTCGATCCGTGCCAGGCGCGCGAGGCCAGCCCCGCGAAGGTGAGCACGCCGCACGTGGTTGCCCCGCACGTCGTGGCACCGCAGCCGCCCCGCGTCGTGCCGCCGCAGCCGCCGCAGCCACCGCGCGTCGTGCCGCCGCAGCCACCGCGCGTGGTGCCGCCGCGGCCGCCGCACCAGCCTCGGCCGCCGCGGCCGGTTCCGCCGTCCTCGGCCCTGGGCTCGCCGCCCCCGCCGCCTCCCCCGCCGCCGACCCGGCGGCCCGCGCCGCCCGCGACCACCCCAGCGCCGCCGCCCACCACCCCGGCCGCGGTCGTGCCGCCGCCGCGGAAGTCACCACCGCCGCCGCCGCGACATCCTCAGCCCGCGCCGCCGCCGGTGACGGTGCCGGCGGTGGTGACGCCGGTGGTCGCGGTGGCGGCCAAGCCGCACCACAAACCGCGCCCGCATGCCAAGCCAGCCCCCGCGCCCCCGGCACCGTTCAAGCGTGCGGCAATTGCCCGGCAGCCACCCGCTACCTATAAGCCTGGGCAGCCAGTGATGCCAGTAGGTGTCCTGGTCACCGTCGTCATGACCCCGTGCGTGGCCACGGTGGCGGCACGCCTCGGCAAGGTCATGGCTCGCTGAGGCTCGCCCGGGGGGTCACAGGTCGAAGAAAACCGTCTCGCGGCCGCCCTGCAGCCAGACGTCGAACCGCAGGTGGCCCTCGGGCTCGGCGATCGCGATCAGCGTGCCGCGCCTGGCGGGCTCGACAGAGCACAGGACCGGGTCGGCGGCGTTGGCGGCCAGTTCGTCAGGGAAGTACATCCTGGTCACCAACCGGTCGAGCAGACCGCGGGCGAAGACGGAGACGTCCAGGTGGGGCGCCTCGATGTCGCCGTCCGGTGTCGGCAGCGGGCCCGGCTTGACCGTGACGATCCGGTACGACCCGTCCGCCGCTGTCTCGCACCGGCCAAAGCCACGGAAGCCGCCGTAACCGGCGGGCGAGGCGCCACGCGGGTCATCGGGATGAGCAAAACGCCCGTCCTGGTCCGCCTGCCAGGTTTCGATGATCGCGTCGGGAATCACGTTCCCCGCGCCGTCGAAGACCCGCCCCACGATCGTGATCGCGTCGGGCGTGCCGTCGGTCACCACGTACGGCCCGTCCGGCCACGGCAGCCGCATAGCGAAGTACGGCCCCACGGTCTGCGAGGGGGTAAGCCCGCTCATCTTTCCCCGTTCGCTCACTCGTGCGGCTCTTCGAAGGCCGTCGCGCTCCGGCCGCGCAGCACGATGTCCCACTCGTAGCCGAGCGCCCACTCCGGCTGGGTCAGGTTGATGTCGAACCGCGCGATCAGGCGCTGCCTGGCCGCCTCATCCGGCACCGAATTGAACATCGGGTCCAGCACCAGCAGCGGGTCGCCGGGGAAGTACATCTGGGTGACCAGCCGCTGCGAGAACGCGCGGCCGAACAGCGAGAAGTGGATGTGCGCGGGCCGCCATGCGTTGTAGTGGTTGCCCCACGGGTAGGCGCCAGGCGCGATGGTGACGAAACGGTACCGGCCGCCGGCGTCGGTGATGCACCGGCCGATGCCGGTGAAGTTCGGGTCGAGCGGTGCCGGGTGGTGCTCGCGGGAGTGCCGGTACCGGCCGGCCGCGTTAGCCTGCCAGATCTCGAGCAGCGTGTCCGGCACCGGCCGTCCGTCGGAGTCCAGCACCCGTCCGGTGACGATGATCCGCTGGCCGATCGGCTCGCCGTCGTGCTGCGCGGTCAGGTCCGCGTCGGTCGCCGTGATGAGATCGCTGCCGAGCAGCGGCCCGGTCACCTCGGTCAATCGGTGCGGGAGCAGCACCAGTGGCCGTTTCGGGTGGCGCAGCGCGGTGGAACGGTAGCCGGAGTAGTCCAGCGGCGGATGCACCCCGGCCGGCGGCCGCTCGTACACCGGCAGCAGCAGCCGGGATGGTTCCTGTCTGACCTGCGGCTGAGTTTCCTGCCGGAAAGCAGTCCTCACGTCAGAGGTCATCCTCTACTCCTTACTCTGCGCGCCGCTGCGAGCTTCGAGTTCGCGCAGCGCGGTCAGCTCTTCCGCCGTGGGCGGTGCGATGATTTCCAGGTCCGGTGCCACCCGCAGTTGCCAGCCGGTCCGCGACCTGACCTCGCCGGCCGCCACCGTCTCGTAGATGCCGGTAAGCGTGAACTCCTGGCTGACCGGGTCGGGTGACAGCACGCCAAGATCGGTGATGATCTTGCGCGGACCCGCGCCGGTCAGCCCGAGCCGTTCCCGGTCACCAGGGCCTGACCCGTACCCGACGGAGGTAACGAAGTCCACGCGCTCCACGAATGAGCGCTTGCTCTGCCGCACCACGACAATCACCTCACGGCACGAGGCGGCGATCTCCGGCGCGCCGCCCGCTCCGGGCAACCGCACCTTAGGATCACGGTAATCCCCGCCGATGACCGTCGTATTGATGTTCCCGAATCTGTCGATCTGCGCGGCACCGAGGAACCCGACGTCGATCCGCCCGGGCTGAAGCCAGTAGTTGAAGATCTCCGGCACGCTGACCACGGCATCCGCGGTCTCGGCCAGGATCCCGTCGCCGATCGACAACGGCAGCAGGCCCGGCTTGGCCCCGATTGTGCCGGACTCATAGATCAGCACCAGGCCCGGAGCGTGGGTCGCCCTGGCCAGGTTCGCCGCGGCGCTGGGCAGCCCGATGCCGACGAAACAGGTCATGCCGTCGCTCAGCGCCCGCGCGGCGGACACGGTCATCATCTCGTCGCTCGTGTAATCACTCATGGCTCAGTGAGTCCAGCCACTTGGTAAACCGTTCCCTGTCCCGGCTGATCGCGTCCCACTTGGCGTAATAGTCGTTGTCGCGAACCGAGTACCCGAGCGCGTACGAGGGATGCGCGCCGTCGGGCGCCACGCTGACATAACTGACGGTCCACGAAGGAAGCACCACCGCGTCCGGCCGGGGATCGAGCACATCCACGATCTCCTCGACAGTCACCACTGATCGTTCTGCGGCTAGAACTGCTTCTTTCTGGACCCCGGTGATGCCCCAGAGCTGCACATTTCCCGCCCGGTCGGCCCGCTGCGCGTGGATGATCGCCACATCGGGCCGCAGCGCCGACACCGCGGTCAGCGTCTCGCCGGTGAACGGGCAGGTGATCGGCAGGATCGAACCGCTCCCTGATCTGGACACGGACTCGAGGCCCGTCCCGTTGTAGCCGCGCAGTACCGCGAACGGCAGCCCGGAAGCCCCGGCCACGTACCGGTTCGCCATCCCGGCGTGCGAGTGCTCCTCCAGTTCGAGCGGCACGGGCCAGCCGTTCTCGACCGCGTCGCGGAACCGGTGCAGTGAGCCAACGCCGGGGTTTCCGCCCCAGGAGAAGACCAGCTTCCTGACGCAACCAGCCCCGATGAGCTGGTCGTAGATGAGATCGGGCGTCATCCTGACCAGGGTCAGGTCCCGGCGTCCCTGGCGGATTACCTCATGGCCGGCCGCGAACGGGATCAGGTGAGTGAACCCCTCCATCGCCACCGTGTCGCCGTCGTGGACCGCAAGCCGCACGGCCTCGGCGAGCGAGACGATCTGCGCCATCGGGTTCCTCCCTGACCACTACCTATCCCTCACGATAGCGTCCGGTGCCCGCAGAATGCACAGCTGTTCGCAATACGGACGGGTCGGTAACCCTTCCGCGAGGGCCTGCTGCGCGATCGCGAAGGCGCGATTAGCAGCGGGAACACCCGCGTACACCGCCACCTGGAGCAGCACCTCCCCGATCTGCTCGGCCGTCAGGCCATTCCTGATCGCCGCCTTCACGTGCATGGCGAGCTCGTGCTCGCGGCCAAGCGCGGCGAGCACACTCAGCGTGACGATGCTCCGCTCGGGGCGGGTGAGCCCGGGCCGCGACCAGACATCGCCCCACGCGTACCGGGTGATGAAGTCCTGGAACGGCTCGGTGAACGGTGTTGCCGCCGCGACCGCGCGGTCCACGTGCTCGTCGCCGAGCACCTCCCGGCGCACGGCCATCCCTTGCCGGTTACGCTCCGCGTCATCCACCGATACCTCCATGGGCCGCCAGCGCGGTGTCGATAAAGACACTTGCCGCCCCTAGATACCCAGCCGGCTCCAGTGCCGCCTCGACCTGGCCGGCGGTGACCCCCGCCGCGTCCAGCCGGTCCGCCAGTTCCGGCACCCCGAGTAGCACGTCACGAAGCGGCAGGCCGGCGCTCACCGCCCGCTCGCTGGCCCAGGCCACCAGGTCGTGCGCCTGCGCCGGCCCGAGCACGCCTGCCAGCAGCCCGGTCACGTGCTCGGCCAGCGGCAGGCCCTTGGCCGCGGCCAGGTTGGAGGCCATCCGCTGCCCGTTCACTACCAGCCCGCCGAGCAACACGGCGCCCCAGGCCGCGGCCGACCCGGTCAGCCGCAGCAGCGCGCCGAACGGCTCCCACTCCGCGTGCCAGGCGCCGGCCGCGCGCTGGTATTCCTGTTCGGCGGCCGAGATCAGGGTCGCGACCAGCCCGGGCACCTGCTTCGAGCAGCCGAGCACCGCGATCGCCGCCACCGGGTTGCTCTTGTGCGGCATCGCGGAAGAACCACCCCGGCGGACCGAACCGCCACTCTCGCCGGCCGGACCCTCGCGCACCTCCCCGACCTCGGACTGAGCCAGCAGGGTCACATCCCTGGCCACCTTGCCGAGCACGGCCGTGACCCTGGCCATGGCCGCGGCCACATCGATGATCCGCAGCCGGTCGGTGTGCCAGGGCAGCGGGGGAACGGCCAGGCCCAGCTCCTCGGCCAGCAGCAACGCCACCCGGGGCCCTTCGGAACCGAGGGCGGCCAGCGTGCCCGCCGCGCCACCGAACTGGACCGCCAGCCGCGTCCTCCGCACGCTGGCCAGCCCGGCGCGGGCGTCATCAAGCCCGGTCAGCCACCCGGCCGCGACCAGGCCGAACGTCACCGGCACCGCCTGCTGCAGCAACGTCCTGCCGACCATCACGGTGGCCCGGTGCCCGTCCGCCAGGCCCGCCGCCGCGTCCGCCGCGGTACGCAGGTCATTCCCGATGACCTCGCTCGCCCGCCCGGCCAGCAGCATCGCCGCGGTGTCCAGCACGTCCTGGCTGGTGGCGCCCCTGTGCACCGCCTCCCGCGCCGAGGCGGGGACGCGCGCGGCCAGCGCACGCGCAAGGCCAGGCACCGGGTTGCCGGTCAGTCCGGCGCCCAGCTCAGCCGGGTCGAACGTGGCCGTCCTCGCGGTCTCGGTGACGACCTCCCCTGACCCGGCCGGAGCGAGTCCGGCGCGTTCCAGCGCGCGCGCCAGCGCCGCCTCGACGTCGAGCATCGCCCGCAGCCAGGCGCCATCGCCGACATCGACGCCACTTCGGCCGAACACCGGATCGAACAGTCCTGTTGTCACTGCCCCACCTTAGACGAACCCCCCTACCGGCCTTTCCGGCAAATGATCTATCGTCGTGCCATGACTGAGTATTCAGGCAGCCCGTCCGCGCGGGCACTGCCGCCCCAGCGCCGCCACCTGGTCACCGAGATCCCCGGGCCTGCCTCCCGCGAACTGACTGCCCGCCGCGAGCGCGTCGTGGCCCGCGGCGTCAGCAGCACGCTGCCGATCTTCATCACCGACGCCGGCGGCGGCGTCGTGGTGGACGCCGACGGCAACTCACTCATCGACTTCGGGGCCGGCATCGCCGTCGTCTCGGTCGGCAACGCCGCGCCCAGGGTCGCGGCCAAGGTGGCCGAGCAGGTGCACCGGTTCACCCACACCTGCTTCATGGTCACGCCGTACGAGGGATACGTGGCCGTCTGCGAGAAGCTGGACGAGCACACCCCCGGCGACCACGAGAAGCGCTCGGCCCTATTCAACTCCGGCGCCGAGGCGGTAGAGAACGCGGTCAAGATCGCCCGCCACCACACCAAGCGCCAGGCCATCGTCGCGTTCGACCACGGCTATCACGGCCGCACCAACCTCACTATGGCGCTGACCGCCAAGAACATGCCGTACAAGGACGGGTTCGGCCCGTTCGCCGGCGAGATCTACCGGGTGCCGATGGCCTACCCGCTGCGCTGGCCGGGAGGCCCGGACGCCTGCGCCGCCGAGGCTTTGAACACGTTCAAATCCCTGGTTCACGCCCAGGTCGGCGAAGACAACGTGGCCGCGGTGATCCTCGAGCCGATCCAGGGCGAGGGCGGGTTCATCGTGCCGCCTGACGGGTTCATCCCCGGTGTCGCCGAGTTCTGCCGCGACAACGGGATCGTGTTCGTCGCGGACGAGATCCAGACCGGGTTCTGCCGCACCGGTGACTGGTTCGCGGTGGACCACGAAGGCGTCGTGCCCGACCTGATCACCACCGCCAAGGGCATCGCCGGCGGCCTGCCGCTGGCCGGCGTGACCGGCCGCGCGGAGATCATGGACTCGGTCCACCCCGGCGGGCTCGGCGGCACCTACGGCGGCAACCCGGCTGCCTGCGCCGCCGCGCTCGGCGCCATCGAGACGATGGAGGCCGAGGACCTGACCGGCAAGGCCCGCCGGATCGGCGAGATCATGCTCCCCCGGCTGCGCAAGCTCGCCGCCGGGTACCCGGTGATCGGCGACGTGCGCGGCCGCGGCGCCATGCTCGCCGTCGAACTCAACCACCCGGGCACCCCGGACCCGGACCCGGCCACCACCGCGGCCATCGCCAAGGCCTGCCACCAGGCAGGTTTGGTGACGCTGACCTGCGGTACGTTCGGGAACGTGATCCGTTTCCTGCCGCCGCTGGTCATCGGCGAAGACCTGCTCGACGAGGGGCTTTCGATCCTGGAGGATGCCTTCCGTGATAACTCGTGAGCCCGGCCAGGACAGCGGAGTTCTCGCGGCTGATTGAAGCCGCGAAGCCGACGTCGTTCTGGCTGGACCAGCCGGACGCGCCCGCGGCTCGCGACCGGCTTCCCGGTAACACGACGTGCGACCTCGCCGTCGTCGGCGGGGGCTTCAGCGGACTGTGGACCGCCCTGCTTTTCAAACAGGGCTTCCCAGAACAGACGGTGGTGCTTGTCGAGGGCAAGCGCATCGGCTGGGCGGCGAGCGGCCGCAACGGCGGCTTCTGCGAGGCCAGCCTCACCCACGGGGAGGCGAACGGCCAGCAGCGGTGGCCTGCCGAGTTCGGCACATTGCAGCGGCTCGGCATGGAGAACCTGGACGCGATCGAGGCAACCGTCCGCAAGTACGGCATCGAGTGTGACTTCGAGCGGACCGGCCAGCTCGCCGTGGCGACCGAGGAATACCAGGTTTCCGAGTTCGCGGCGCAGGACGGTTACCTGGACACCGCAGCCGTCCGTGCCGAGGTCAACTCCCCCACCTACCTGGCCGGCCTGTGGGACTCAGAAGGCTGTGCGATGGTCCAGCCCGCCCGGCTCGCCTGGGGCCTGGCCAGGGCGTGTTCCGATCTCGGGGTGCAGGTCTACGAGAACACCCCGGCCACCGGCCTGGTCAGCGACGGCGACGGCGTCACCGTCCGGACCCGGGAGGGGATCATCAGGGCCAAACGGGTCGCGCTCGGCACTAACGCGTTCCCCTCGCTGGTCAAGCGGCTGCGCCCGTACACGGTGCCGGTCTACGACTACGTGCTGATGACCGAGCCCTTGTCCGCCGCGCAACTCGACGCGATCGGCTGGAAGAACCGCCAGGGCATCGGCGACTCCGCCAACCAGTTCCACTACTACCGGCTGAGCGCGGACAACCGGATCCTGTTCGGCGGGTACGACGCGATCTATCATTTCGGCCGGGCGGTTCATGCTTCGTACGATCAGCGCCCGGCCACCTTCGAGAAGCTGGCCGGGCACTTCTTCGAGACGTTCCCGCAGCTCGAGGGCATTTCGTTCACCCACCGCTGGGGCGGCGCCATCGACACCTGCAGCCGGTTCTGCGCGTTCTTCGGCACCGCGCACCGCGGCCGGGTCGCGTACGCGCTCGGCTTCACCGGCCTGGGCGTCGGCGCCACCCGGTTCGGTGCCCGGGTCATGCTCGACCTGCTCAGCGGGTCCGATACCGAACTCACCCAGCTGGACATGGTCCGCTCCAAGCCGGTCCCGTTCCCGCCCGAGCCCCTCGCCTACCTGGGCGTCCAGGCCACCCGCTGGTCCCTGGACCGCGCCGACCGCAACGAAGGCAAGCGGAACCTCTGGCTGCGCGCCCTAGACGCCGCCGGCATGGGCTTCGACTCCTGACGAGAACGCCCCCGCGGGGGCGTTCTCGCAAGCGACATCAGAGTCTCAGCCATCATGCGTTATTCAGGTTGCGAAGCTCCCTGGCTCCCCGCGGCGGTTATGTTGGCAATGACACGCGGGATCACGTCGATTCCATGATCGGTCGCGAACTCGATGGCGGCGTTCTGCAGCGCCAGCATCACCACCCGCTCCATCGGCCGCAACCTGACGGGCTGACCGTCAGAGTCCAGCACCATCGGGCCGCCCAGAACACGCAGTCCAAGCATGATTCCGCACCGGGGTTAGGCAAACCAGCTCAGTACCAAATCATCCAGATGGTCCGTGCACCCGCTGTTGACTCCGCGTGCACTCGCAGCCGGAATGCCGGGAAACGCCGTTTAGGCGTCCGGGGCCGATTTTCAGGTTCGCTCCCTAGAGTGATGCGGCGGTAACGGAGGGGCACACAACCACTTGGGGGACGCGATGTCATTCGCCATGCGGCGATTGCAGTTCTGGAAGTCACCGCAGGAGCAGCCAGCCTGGGCCAGGCCCGCGCTGCTCGGCATAGCGGCGCTCGCCGCGCTGCTGTACGCGCGCAATATCGCCAACGCCGGCTTCGAGGGTTTCTACTCGGTCGCGGTCAAGAGCATGTCGGTGAGCTGGAAGGCATTCTTCTACGGTGCCTTCGACCCGAAGGCGACGATCACGCTGGACAAGCTCGCCGGCTCGTTCGTGCCGCAGGCGATATCGGCGCGGATCTTCGGCTTCCATGCGTGGTCAGTCGCGCTTCCGCAGGTGATCGAAGGCGTCATCTCAGTCCTGGTCATGTACCGGGTGGTCCGGCGGTGGATGGGACCGGAGGCGGGTCTGCTCGCCGCGGGGCTGTTCGCCCTGACGCCGGTGTGCGTGTCCATGTTCGGGCACTCCATGGAGGACGGCCTGCTCACGATGTGCCTGGTCCTCGCCGCGGACTCGTGCCAGCGGGCGATGATCGAGGGCCGGCTGCGTTCGCTGCTGTGGGCCGCGTTCTGGGTCGGCGTGGGCTTCCAGGCCAAGATGATGCAGGCCTGGATCGTGCTGCCCGCGCTGGCGGCGGGCTACCTGGCTCTGTCATCTAAAGACGGGGTGCCGCTGCCGCTCATGCGCCGGCTGCGCGACACCGCTGTGGCCGGCACCGCCTGCCTGGTGGTGTCGCTGTCCTGGATCGCGCTCTACACGTTCACCCCGGCGCACGACCGGCCCTACATCGACGGTTCGACGAACAACAGCGCGATCTCGATGGTATTCGGCTACAACGGGCTCGGGCGGTTCGGCATCTCGTTCCCCGGTTCCGTCGCGTCTATGTTCGGCGGCAACAGGCACGCACAGCAGGTGCCCGGCCCGATGGGTGAGGTGCTGCGGGATCTGCAGCACAGCGGGTCCGGTATGCGCTCGGGCGGCGGCTGGCTGAAGCTGGCCGGCAGCGAATTCGGGCCGCAGATCAGCTGGCTGTTCCCGCTGGCGTTCCTCGCCCTGGCCTGCGGCCTGCTGTGGTCCCGGCGGAACACCGAGACCACGGACCGGCGCAAGGCCGGCGGGTTCGTGATGTGGGGGGTGTGGCTGGTCACGTTCACGTTCGTGTTCAGCGCCATGAAGATGATCCCGCACACCGCTTATGTCGCGTCGCTGGCGCCCGCGCTCGCCGCGCTGTCCGGAGCGGGCATCGTGATGTTCTGGCGGGAGTACGCCGCCGGAACTCGCGGAGGCTGGCTGCTGCCGGTCGCGGTCGCCGCCGAACTTGGCTGGTCGGCCTGGCTATGGCGCTCTTACCGGGACTTCCTGCCCGTGGCCAGGTGGGCGATCATCCTCGGAGGTGTCGCGGCGATCGCCATCTTGGCCGGCGCCAGGCTGTCCGGCAGGAAGCCGGCGCTGGCCGTGTTCGCCGCGCTGGCCGGCGCCGTCGCCATGGTCGCCGCCCCGGCGGCGTGGGCAGGGTCGGCCATCGAGGCCCGCTACGACGGCAACGAGATGAACGCGATCGCCGGTCCCGCGCCCCAGCGCGGCGGGTGGCACATGCCGCCCGCCATCGCGGAAATGCTCGGCGTGCACGCCCACCACGGAGGCGGCGGAGGCGGCGGCGGATGGGGCGGCACCTCGACCGTGCTGACCGGCACGCAGCGCGACGTCTATGACTTCGTGGCCACGCACCGAGACGGGGCGCAGTACCTGATGGCGACGCAGTCCTGGAGCCAGGCGGCACCGTACATCCTCGCCACCGGCAAGGAGTTCTTGCCGATCGGCGGGTTCAGCGGCTCCGTGCCCTCCCCCACGTTGCGCCGTGTCCGGCGCCTGGTCGCGGACGGCCAGTTGCGGTTCTTCCTGCTCGGCCAGCAGAGTTCAGGATTCATGGGCCGGGCCAAGACCGGGCAGTCCCTGGCGATCACCACCTGGGTGCAGCATGAGTGCACGCCGACGTCGACGATCAGCCTCTATGAGTGCTCAGCGCACACCGGTCACCGTGCCGGGCAGGGAACGAGGGTCACGGCCGCGCCACGCACCGCGGCTCACCGCCGCTAGAAAACCGTCCACCGCCCGGTTGAACACATCGGGCTCTTCCAAGTTGGCAGTGTGGCCGGTCCTGGGAAGTATGGCCAGGCCGGCCACGGGAATCGCGCGCTTGAGCAGCAGCGCCGGCTCCAGGCACCCCTCGTCCTCGTCGCCGGCCAGGACCAGCATGGGGACGCGAATCGAGGCGAGGTCGAGCCGGTACAGCGACGGACGTCCGGCCTGCACGCCGCGCATGGTGAGCGCCGCGCCCCGCGCATCGTGCTGGCCCAGCGCAAAGGCGAATTCTGCCCAGCCGCGCGGGTTCTTGTTCTTGAACTGGACCCGCGCCGGCCCGGCCGCGTACCAGGACGCGACGGCCGATGACCCGTCGGTCTCGAACGCCGCCGCGATGGCGTTGCATTCAGCGCGGAATGCCTTCTGACGCGAAGGCTCGGCACCGTACCCGCAGCCGGCCACGACGGCGGAGTCGACCCGGTCCGGATGGGACAGCGCCAGGTGCAACGCGGTGAACCCGCCCATGGACAGGCCGACCACGTGCGCCCGCTCGATGCCCAGGCCGTCGAGGACGGCAAGCGCGTCAAGGACCGCTCGTTCCTGCGAATAGGACTCAACCGAGGGGGGCACCGCGGATGGCGGGTATCCGCGCGCCGCGTACGTCACGCAGCGGAACGCCGAGCAAAAGTACCGGACCTGCGGCTCCCAGCTGCGGTGATCCCCGGCGAACTCATGGATGAACACCAGCGGGGCACCGGTGCCCGCCTCGGTGACATGCAGGCGGACACCGTCGTCGGTCACAACGTTCATCGGGCTCCCATGATGTGCTCGCGGGTGCGCGCGGCCGCCGCCGCGGGGTCGCCGTCACGCAGCGCGGCGAGGATCTCGTCGTGCTGGCGGCCAGTCCCGGCATGGCTCCTGGACACCTTCGGACCGCCGTGCAGTGACGCCCACAGCAGCCGCATCAGCGACAGCAGCAGCGGGCTATGCGCGTACTCGTGCACGGTGAAGTGGAACTCCCTATTCAGATCGGCATAGGCCTGGTCTTCATCGCCGAGCGACCGCATCCGCTCGTTGAGCGCTACCAGGCGGGCCAGCCCCCTAGCGTCGATCTTGGCCGCGGCAAGCGAGGCGCCAAGCGACTCAAGCGCGGCCCTGATCTGGAAGTTCTCCTCGACCGGGCTGTCGTCGGGTGCCATCACCGTGAAGCCGCGGTGCGTGTCGCAGACCAGCAGGCCCTCCGATTCCAGGCGGCGCATCGCCTCGCGGACCGGGGTCTGGCTGACGCCGAACCGCTGGGCGAGGTCGCGCTGGCGCAGCTGCTCGCCCGCGGCGAGTTCACCGGTGATGACCAGCTCGCGGATGAGCGCGACGACCAGGTCGGTCTTGCTCACGTACGCGGGAGTGCCGTCAGCTGCCATAGACAAGCCTCATGATCTGAGAGGGAGTGAGCGGGAGCTGACTCACGGTGCCCGCGAGGCCGGGGGCATCGCGGGCGGCGTTCGCGATCGCCGCTCCCGCCGCGGTAGGCATCCGGTAGTCCATGAACGATATCGCCAACCGCTGCCCGTCCTCGTCGTAGCCGAACTCCTCAAGCAGCACACCACCAATACCCTGCGCCACACCACCTCGCGGTTGCCCCTCGACGAGCGCCGGGTCGATCGCGCGGCGCGCCTCGTACGCGGACGGCCTGGCCAGCCGGAAGTTCAGCGGGGCTGGCTTCACCTGACCTCCTCACGCCGCGCGCACGTCCCGCCGGGTCCCGGATCCCGGCCTCATCCCGGAATCCGGGGCTCACCAAGGAACCCGCTTGGTATACCATATTTCACGCATGTCGGGTTCCGGAAGGATGGCACATGTCTCACCTCGTCACCGAGGACGACCCGGCCGGCTTCCGCTGGCTGCGCCTGAACCGGCCCGACTGCCGCAACGCGCTTGACCTCGCGCTGGCCCAGGACCTGAGGGATGCCCTGCGTACCGATCCCGCGGTGCCGTTGCTGCTTGGCAGCACGGACCCCCGGGTGTTCTGCGCGGGAGCCGACCTGACCATCCCCGACGCCGAACGATCCTCGGTCTCCGAACTGGTCTATGACTGCTGCGACCTCATCCTGCGTCGCCCCGGCCCGGTGATCGCCGTGCTCACCGGCGCCGCGGTCGGCGGCGGTGCGCAGTTCGCCGCGGCCGCCGACCTGCGGATCGCCGGACCCAGCGCGCGGCTGCGCTGGACCGGGCCGCCAGGCATGGACCTGGTCGTGGGCGCGGGACTCCTGCCGGCGCTGGCCGGCCGTGGCGTCGCGATGGACCTGATCCTGACCGGCCGCTGGCTCGAGGCTGACGAGGCACTGAGATACGGCATGGTCAGCCGTGTTTGCGATCACCCGGAAGACGTCGCCACCTCCATTGCCGCTGACCTGGCCCGTGAACCGGGCCGGGTTGGACAGGTGAAGCGCGCGATGATGCCTGCCGGACTGCCCGACCGGCTGCTGCTCGAGCTGTCGGCCAACCGTGAGGCGTGGCAGCGCCGGCTCGCCAGCCACGACACATGACCGCATCGGTCTTTATCCCATCGCAGTGGACCGGATATGCCGAGCCCACAGGGACGCGACGACCGGGATCACCTGATCCGGTGGCATGCTCGCGCCCTTGAGTTCTTCGTTTCCTTGAGGCCGTTACAGGTCATGACGCAATCCCTTTCGCCTTTTCGCTACCGTGCGGTCAGATGCGCTCGATGACCACAGTCACCGGATTAGTGGGGTCAAAGACTTCCGCGCCGCTCCAGACGTCGTGGAACGTCTCTCCCGCTTTCTTCGAGGACACCTTGACGGTCGAAACGATGACATACGCCTCATCGATACCGGGGCTGGCCAGCGCGTTTCGCGTTCGCTTACCGCGGCGCGCGATCGCGATGCGATATTCTTGTCCCCGGTCACACTGAATTTGCTGGCACCCATCTTGGTACGGTCTCCGCCGAGATACAGCGCCATACAGTAGACAATTTCTGCTGCGGTATGTAATAGGTAACGGAATCGCCCGATAGCAGGCAACTGCCCGCTTTTTCGGACTATAGGAACGGTCAGAGCCGAGGGAATCAGGGAAATCACTGAATGAGATCCCTCAGCTGCCTCGCTGATTTCCCTGTGGCGGCGCGGCAGCCAGGTGCCCGGCGACCCTGTCTACGTGGGTGAACAGCCAGTATCCTGCGGATATGGCACAGCACAAGAAGCCGCGCGGACGCGGCGGCTTCACGGGGTTCTTGCGCAGGCTCTTCTCGATCAGGACCGGCGCCCTCGGTTCGGCCGCGTCCGCCGCCGAACCGCTGCACGTCGAGTCGGACCCGTCCCAGCCGAAACGGAAGGGCCCCTCGCATAGATAGCCGTTACGTCTCGGCGGTGGCGCTGTACGGACCCAAGGCCGAGCCGGCGCGAAGCATGCTCGCCGGGGTCCAGGGCATGATCGCGGGGCGGATAGGAGACGCTTTCCTGCCGTACTCGATGGAGCAGATCCACGCGACGCTGATCGCGTTCAACGGGGTCATCGATCCGGACAGCGGCGTGACCGTCAACGAATACTTCCTCGAGCACACCGGCAGCCGCAGGACCATGGACATCGACCTGGCGATGCGCGTCCTCACCCGGTTCTTCTCCACTGCGTTGCGAGTCAGGGTCGGCGGTTACCGGCCGTGCGACGAGATCCCGTTCCGCAGTCGCGGCCAGCACCTGTACCAGCGCACGTTCTCTGTACAGGGCGACGCTTTCGTCCTGATGGGGTGGCCTGTAGCGGCCGGGCTGCCGCTGCACCGGCTGCGCCGCGACCTCAACGCCGCCGGCCTGCTGCATCGCTACCACGCACGCGAGAACGACATCGACGGCGACATGCACATCGTGGTCGGCCACCATCGCGGCGCGCCGCCTGCCGCGATCGGCGGCACGGTCACCGCGGTCCGCGACGAACTGGCCGGCCATCTCGTCGAGTTCGATATCGGTCTCGGCGACGTGAAGGTCGTCGCCGCCGACAACCACACCCTCGCCCCGCCGCTGTTCACCAGTCCGATCCCGGCCGACGCGTCCGCTGTTCTCGCCCTGGCGGCCCGCTTCTGAGCCGGGTTAGTCGCCCTCGAAGATTGCGGCAAGCGCTTCCGGTGCCCGCATCCGCCACGCGTCGGTCACCAGTTCGGCCAGGCGCTCGGTGCCGACCTCTTCCAGCCGGACCAGCACGAACGGCACCTCACCGTATCCAGGCGCGGTGAAGAACAGCTCCGGCTCGCCGAGCAGCAGCGCTTGCTTCTCGGCCTCATCGCCGACATAAAGCACCGCGATATCGGTGCGGATGCGCCGTGGCTTGCCCGGCGTGCGCTCGGGATAAGACCAGACAAAGCCCTTGCCAGCCACCCGGAAATCAAAACCTTCGCTATCGATTTCCTCCACCTCAGGCAGGGCCAGCGCCAGCCTGCGTACGTCGTCCGCGTCAGCCATCAAGGCTCCTCTCCCGATCATCTCGTCGTCCACCGGCGGACCCCAGACATACCGCATGTCGGGTGCCCGCTCCTCGTTACCGCTCCCGTCGGTGCGCTCTTCGACGGTGAACCCATGGCGCGCATAGAACCGCCGCGCCCGCACGTTCGATTCGAACGTCCATAGTTGCAGACCGCCGGGCCGCCGCCGTTTGGCGAGGTCAAGGAGCCGCCCACTGGCGGGCACGCAGGTACACATCGGCAACCGCGTCGGCGTCGGCGGCTGTCGCCCTGCGCAGCAGGGGTTCGGCTGGCACGCAGGCAGGTTTACCGCAGCATGGCGGAGATGCCAACCCCCGGCAGGATGGCTCCGCTCGATGCGGTTCTTTTTTCGATTATAGCGCGAGTTGAACCGGACGTACGACATCTTCTTGGCACGAAAATGTCAGACCTCGATGTTAGCGTCAAAGACATGTTCGATAAACAACAGCCGGGGCAAGGCCCTGACAGCACCATCCAGGACCGCGGGGCCGGCCCCGCGGTCACCACGCCGGATCCCGAGCCACCTGAACAGGTGCCGCTGGAGCGGCTGGAATCACAGATGTGCGAGCTGGCCGGACACCTGGCGGCGGCCACCTGCCGGTTCCTGCTGCTGCTCGCCGACTTCGACGCGCGCAACGGGTGGGCGTCCTGGGACATGCGCAGCTGCACGCAATGGCTGTCCTGGAAATGCCAGATGTCCATGGGGACCGCGCGGGAGCACGTACGGGTGGCGCGAGCGCTGGGGGCGCTCCCGGTAATCACCGCCGAGTTCGCGGCCGGACGCCTGTCGTACTCCAAAGTACGGGCGCTGACCCGGATCGCGGACGTACAGACGGACGCGGCGCTGGCGGAGCTGGCCCTGCCGATGACAGCGAGCCAGCTGGACCGGTTCGCGCGGGCGCACCGGCAGGTCAGCGACGCGGAGGAAGGCCGGTCGACCGCCTTGCGGCGGCTGGCCTGGCGGATCGAGGACGACGGGACCCTGGCCGGCACCTTCCGGCTGCCCCCGCTGGCCGGACAGGTGCTGCTCAAGGCGCTGCGCGCCGCGACCGGGGACCTGGAGCACCCGCACGACGAACACGGCGGCGCGACCGGAGACGCTCCCGCGGGAACGCCAGGACCGCAGGCGGATGCCGGCCCCGGGCCGGCCGACTCGGGGAGCCTGGCCGATGCCCTGGTCGCGGTCGCGGAGGCGTTCCTCGCGGGCAAGATCGCTACCGCGGATAACCAGGACGTGTACCAGGTGATCGTGCACGCCAGCGCGGACATGCTACCCAGTGCGGCCGAGGTACACCAGATGTCGGAGCGGGCGGCCGCGCTGTCCGGAGAGCTTCTCCCGGGAACGGCTGACGAGCCGCCGCAGGGAACGGGAAACGCCCCCGCGGGAACGTCCGCCGCGGGAGCGCGCCCCTGCGCCCCGGCGGGGCCGGGACGGTGCCACGTCGAGGACGGCCCGGCCATCGGCGTCACCACCATGCAGATGCTGACCTGCGAGGCGACCCTGAGCTGGATGACCCACGACCAGGACGGCAACGTCCTGAACGTCGGCCGGCGCCGCCGGCGCCCGACCGCGGCGATCCGCCGCGCGGCCCGCGAGCGGGACAACGGCCGGTGCCGGTTCCCCGGCTGCGACTCCCGCCGGGTCGACCTGCACCACATCCAGTACTGGTCAAGAGGCGGCCAGACCAGGCTGGACAACCTGATCAGCCTGTGCAAGGCACACCACCGGCTCGTCCACACGCGCGGCTACCTGATCACCGCCGCGGACGGCGCCACCTTCACCTTCCGGTCACCACAAGGCACTCCGATCCCGCCCTGCCCCACCCTCCCCGGACCCAGAGGCGAGATCGCCGCCTGCCACGACGCCGACATCACCATGCAGACCATCGTCCCCGCCTGGTACGGCGAACGCCTCAACCTCGACTACGCCATCGGAACCTGCCTCGCCAACGCCGAACGAGCCAGGGAAAGAGCGCACGCACAAGCCGCAGAAACCATGGCGGCCGCGGCGTAGATAACCGCAGCAAGTGGCCGCACTGTCGTGCGGATCGCTGAGGAGATGAGCGTCAGCTAGGGGAATCCCGAAAGGTAGCACTGAAAAACCACAAAATTCAGCACACTTTAACAATCGGATCGCACTCTGCCTGCCATGCTCCACGAAAAGCCGCTGGTCACCGCCGCGGGCGCCAATGGCGCCAACGACACGGCAGGCGACACGTCCAGCGGCGCAACGGGCACGGCCGGTGGCACAACGGGCGTGACCGAGGGCCAGGCGCAGCGGCGGCCGCATGTCGTCGCGTTCGACCTGATCCGCCTGCTCATCATCGGCTTCGTGGTCAGCGTCCACGTGCTGGCGAACGTCGGCGCACCCGTCACCCCGGCGCTGGGCGGCTTCATCACCGTCTTCCACACCAGCCGCGAGCTGTTCTTCCTGCTCACGGCCCTGGTGCTCACTTACAACTACGGAAGCCGCCCACGAATCCGGTGGCTGCGATTCTGGCGGACCCGATACTTGCTGGTCGTCCCGGCCTTCGTCGCGTGGACGCTCATCTACTTCCTGGCGGATACCCCCCGGCTCCACCCCTTGTCCGCCGTGGTCCACGTCGTGTGGCATGACCTGCTGACCGGCGACGCCCGGTACCACCTGTATTTCCTGCTCGTCACGATGCAGTTGTACCTGGCGTTCCCGCTGGTGCGCTGGCTGCTGCGCCGTACCGAAGGCCACCATGGCGTGGTGCTGGCCATCGCGGCCGTCTACCAGCTCGCACTGGTCACGGCGATCCAGCATCACGTCACCGCCCCCGGCGCGCTGGGCGGGTGGCTGCGCGCTCCCAGCGAGTGGCTGCCGAGTTACGTACTGTTCATCATCGCCGGGGCACTGGCCGGGTGGCATTTCGAGCGTCTGGCCGCCTTCACCCGGCGGCACCTGCGCACGGCGGGGCTGACGGCCGTCGCCGCGGCATGCGCCGGCGTCGGTACCTACTGCGCCGAACTCCTCATCGTCGGGCAAAAGCCCGTCGTGGCCAGCACGGTCTTCCAGCCGGTCCTGGTCGTGGAGACATTCGGCTTCGCGTGGGGCCTGCTGGCGGCCGGGCTGCGGTGGAGCGATCTGGGGGCGAAAGGCAGGCGGATCGCCGCGGCCGGCGCTGACTGCTCATTCGGCATCTACCTGGCTCATCCGCTGGTGCTGCAAGGCGTGGTCATCGCGGCCCGCCACATCGGGGTTCAGCAGCCGGTCATACACGCTCCCGCGGCCGCTGAACTGGCGGCTCTGCTTTGCGTGTGCGTGCCGGTCGTCTACGGGATATCGTGGGTGCTCGCCTACGGGCTCCGCCGCAGCGCATTGAGCCTGATTCTCACCGGACGGCCGATGAAGACGACACGTACGCTGCCAGGACTGCGCTGGGTGACGGTCGGCGTCATCTTGCTGTGCGCGGGCCTGCTAGGCGCGGGTCTGCAGATGGCGCGCAGCGACGCGTCCTCGGCGCGGCCCGCCTATGCACCAACGGCACCGAACACCCCGCCGCTGAAGGCGGACCGTGTGTCCGCCTCGGTCGAACCCACCGGGACCGCCGCCCATCCAGCCACGTTGGTCAACTCGGACTACTCGACACGGTTCGACGGCCAGGCTCGCACCTGGACCCAGCTCACTCCCGTGGGCGGCCTATCCGCCTCCGCACCGGTCATCGTGGTCCTGTCCGGCATCAACGCCACCCCGGCCGCGGAGATTCAGCGAGATGACATGACCAGCTATGTGCAGGCCGGGCAAGCCGAGCTGGTCTACCCGGCCGGCTATCTGAAGTCGTGGAACGCGGGTGGCTGCTGCGGCAAGGCGGCCAAGGCCGGCATCAACGACACCGGGTTCCTGCAAGCACTCGCCGCCACCGTCGATCCGGGTCACAAGCATCCGCTCGACCTGGTGGGCTACAGCAACGGCGGCCGGCTCGCCTACCGGATCGCCTGCACCGACCCGCGGCTGTTCGGCGAGATCGCCGTCGTCAAGGCGATGCCTCAACCCGGCTGCGTGGTCAGCCAGCCGGTCACCATCTTGCAGATCGACAGCATGGACGACACCGCGGTCCCCTATCAGCCCGGGGACAAGGGAAGAGAGTCGCCTCCGGCTACGGTGGAGATCGCACGGCTGGAGTCGACCGACCATTGCCCGGCAACCACGACGGTTCAGGTGCGCGGCTCGATGCGGTTGACGACCTGGAACGGCTGCGCTGACGGCTCCCGGCTCGGGTTCGCCGCGTACACCAGTGGCAAGCACAGCTTCCCGCAGCCGTCGGGCGCGACGCCATCGGCGGCGGCGGTTATCTGGGCGTTCTTCTCTAAGACCGTCCTGCCGCAGACCGCGCCGTAGCCTCGGCTACAGACCGGCGCCTAAGAGCATTCTTGAAGTACTAAAGGTGATCATGCCTCGCCTGGGAGACCCATAATCGTCGGCTGTGTACTAGCTGTGAGGTCTGGAAGAAAGGAATGAACGGGCCGGCATCGGGGACACGGTGTAGCGGCCCTGCGGTAGTCCTGTGAAGGGCGCCGGTCACATCGGGAGGTGCCGTCAGGCGGTGAATCGACGCGAGCGAGGACGTAGACCCTGATGACCAGCGGCGGCACGACCGACCGTAACACCATGCAGGCTGGCGTGGCTGGATGTGCTGCGCGGGTGGGCGGCGCTGTGCGTGGTGTTCAATCATTTCGGCTATTTCGTGCCCACCTCTTTTCAATGCGGCGGTCTACCAGTGGTTCAATCCTGGTGATTCAGCCGGATCTTCCGGCTCTATCCGCTGTACCTGGTCGCGGCCGGGTCCGCGGTGGCCTTGTGGGCTATCCACGCCGGGTCGCTGCGCGGCGGGCAGAACCTGCCCAACGTGGTGTGGTCACTGTCCTATGAGATGACCTTCTACCTGCTGCTCACGGCCCTGTTCGCGGCCCACCTGCACCGGCGCAGCAGCAGGTACGCGCTGGCCTTCGGCTTCGCCGCGGTCGCGGTAGGCGGCCTGCTGCCCGAGGCCTACTTCGATAAGAGTCTGGTGGGTCCCCACCTGGTATCGCTGGTAGCCGACGCGATGGTGCTGACCGGGCTGGCGCGAAGCGCGGTTCGGCGGCGGCTATCACGTGCTTCCGGTATGGAAGGACCGGATGAACGCGGCGTGCAAGGTCACCACCCCCAACGCGGATGTCATCTACGCGATGAGCTACCTCGACCTGCGCGCGGACGGCCCGCTGGTGGTGTCCGCCCCGCCGATGGTGCTCGGCATGCTGACCGACTTCTGGCAGCGGGCGCTGACCGACGTCGGTCCGGCCGGCCCGGACCAGGGCAAGGGCGGCCTGTACCTGATCCTGCCGCCAGGCTACGACGGCCCGGTACCCGCCGGCGGCTACCACGTGGTCAGCAGCCCCACCTACAACGTGTTCTTGTTCTGGCGGGCGGTGCTGACCGCGGGCAAGGACGGGCCGCAGACGGCGGCCGGCGTGGAGATCATCGAGAAGACCCGGGTCTTCCCGCTGCGCGGCCGTGAGCTTGACCGCGTCCCCATGCAGTTCCCCAAT
>DASXDG010000255.1:0-1893 GCA_036490795.1 Streptosporangiaceae bacterium | reverse complement strand
GTTCATCGTCATCGTGATGTCGCCATTCGCGGCATTCTGGGTCATGGTCGTGCTCCGTCCCCTGCGGATCTACGGCATCTTCACCTTCCTGCGCCAGGGATGGGTCACCAGGGGACAGGTGGAAATCATCGAAGACGGTCGTGGCGGGCAGCCGCCTGGCCTGGTGAGGAGCATGTCGTGAAGCGGGCATTCACCGCCGTCGTCCTGGTCGCCGTTCTCGGGATGGCGTCGTTCGTCTGCGTCGGCGTCCTGATGTCGCACAGCAGTTCGGCGGTGAGCCAGCAGCAGTCATCGGTATCCGGCCCCGTCCAGCAGCTCAAGATCCGCGACCACTACCTCGGTGTCATCACGCCCGGCAACCCGGGCGGCTCCGGGCTGACCAGCTTCGATGACGCCACCAAGGTGAAGCCGACCCTGGTCGCGTTCTTCGAGCCGTTCGGCGACCCGTTCAACGCCGTGGCCGCCGCGCGGATCATCAACCGGGGCGCCTTCCCGCTGCTCCAGATCAACTCGCGCACCGTCTCACCCGCCGCGATCGCTGCCGGGCACTACAGCAAGTACCTCGCCCAGTTCGCCGGCTCCGTCCGCCAGTTGCACCGGAACATCGCCATCAGCTACGGCCACGAGATGAACGGCCCCTGGTACCCGTGGGGTTACACCCACGTCAAGGCCGCCACCTTCGTGAAGGCCTGGCAGGTCATCCACCGTGCCTTCGCCAGGGCGGGCGCCTACAACGTGACCTGGGTGTGGACCGTCAACCGCTCCGGCGGCACGTCGGCCGACCCAGACCCGTGGTGGCCCGGCAAGCAATACGTCGACTGGGTCGGCGTCGATGGCCACTACATCAACAACAGCGATAGCTTTAAGGTCGTGTTCGCGCCCACCATCAGGCAGATCAGGAAGGTCACCAAAGACCCGGTCCTGATCGCCGAGACCGGCATCCGGCGTGAGACCGAGCAGCCCGCACAGATCAAGAACCTGCTGAACAACGCCCGCGGGCCGGGCATGCTGGGCGTGGTCTGGTTCAACCTGAAGGCCCGGTATAGCTGGCGGATGCAGGGCAACGTGGCGGCGGACCATGCCTACTACGACGCGGCCCAGGCGTATCTGAAGAGCTAGCAGCGCGGGCCGCGGGGCCGGGCGGCGCGAGCGGTCGGGATGACAGGGAGAGCGGTACGCTTATGGGTCGGTCGCGCCGGGTGACGGCAGCGGCCGGGGGTGCATAGCTCAGCGGTAGAGCACTCGCCTTACAAGCGAGGGGTCGCTGGTTCGAACCCAGCTGCGCCCACCCAGGTCAGAGCGTCGCGAGGCTGGGGGACTGTTCTCGGGCGCTCGCGATGGGAGCGCAAATGGGAGCGCGATTGTGCTAAGGGGATGGGGCCGGTGAGTACGCCTGAGGGGACGCCGTCGCTTGTCTGCGACCACCAGTCGGCGTGCGCTGTCTGCGTCACGTGCAACATCTGCTATCCGCACGAGCCGGGCTGGTGGGAGGCGAGCAGGATCGCCGGTCCTTGCCGCGATGCGTGCATCCTGCGCGAGCTGGATGGCTTTGAGATCCTGGAGAAGGTCACTCAAGGCATTGTCGATCAGACGCAACAAGCACGCGCAAGGCGCGAGGCTGAGCGGCTGAAGCGCTGCATCCAGGCCGACCGAGACCGCATGCTCGGCTTGGACGAGCTCGGCTGACTCATGACGAGTACTGCTGCCTGCGGCTGATGCGACGGACCCTGCTCAGAGGTATCACCCTTCGGATATGGCCGCCATTAAACAAGATTTCGTTCCGCCTATTTTTCTTTGCGATATAATTAACTCATGCCTACGATTTCCGTTGATCCTGCCGAGCGCGCAGTGCTTCTCAAATGGAAGAAGCGCAGCGACACTATGATCCTGGTC
>DASXDG010000254.1:0-24671 GCA_036490795.1 Streptosporangiaceae bacterium | reverse complement strand
CGAACAGCTCCGCCTTGCTGAGGTGCGGGGTGTTGACGAACTGGTACCCGGCCTGCTCGTGCCGCCGCCGCGAGTAGTCCTCCATCACCCGGCGGATCGTGCCGCCCTTGGGGTGGAACACCGGCAGGCCGCTGCCGATCTCGGTCGGGAACGAGAACAGGTCAAGCTCGGCGCCGAGCTTGCGGTGATCCCGCTTCTCCGCCTCCTCCATCAGCCGCAGGTACTCGTCCTGGCGATCGCGGGTCTCCCACGCGGTGCCGTAGATGCGCTGCAGCTGCGGGTTCTTCTCGCTCCCCCGCCAGTAGGCGCCGCCACTGCGCATCAGCTTGAACGCCGGGATCAGCCGGGTCGAGGGCAGGTGCGGGCCGCGGCACAGATCCTTCCAGCACAACTCGCCGGACTTGGGGTCCAGGTTGTCGTAGATGGTCAGCTCGCTGCCGCCCACCTCGACCGACTCGCCGTCGGAATCAGAGGCGGCCGAGCCCTTCAGCCCGATCAGCTCCAGCTTGTAGGGCTCACTGGCCAGTTCGGCACGGGCGTCGGAGTCGGTGACCACCCGGCGGGAGAACAGCTGGCCCTGCTTGACGATCTGCCGCATCCGGGCCTCGATCGCCTTGAGGTCGTCCGGGCCGAACGCGGCCGGCACGTCGAAGTCGTAGTAGAACCCGTTCTCGATGGGCGGGCCGATGCCGAGCTTGGCCTGCGGGAACAGCTCCTGGACGGCCTGCGCCATGACATGCGCGGTGGAGTGCCGCAGGATGTAGCGCCCGTCGTCACTGGTGATCTCGACCGGCTCGACCTGGTCGCCGTTCGCCAGGACATAGGCCAGGTCACGCACCGTCCCGTTGACCCGCGCCGCGATCACCGCGCCCTGCCCGGCGGGTGGCGTCCCGGTGAACAGGGACCCTGCCGTCGTGCCAGCCTCTACCTCGCGCTCGTCCCCTGCGAGGGTGATACAAAGCACGATGAACTCCCTAACGTCGGTGATGATCTGTTACCCGATGCTACTGGGCATCGGCTACCGGTCCTTCAGCAACCCGGCCCGGCGCAGCGCGTCCGCCATCGCCGAGTCGGCCGCCGGCGCCTCGCGCTGGGCGGGACGCTTTCCCTGGCCGCCGCCGCGCTGCTCACGCGCGCCGCGCGAAGCATCACCCGCACTACCGCTAGAAGCACCACGGTCAGTTCTGTCCTGATTATCCTCGTCCAGCCGCAGGCTCAGCGAGATGCGCTTGCGCGGAATGTCCACGGTCAGCACGCGTACCCGCACCACGTCACCCGACTTGACCACAGAACGCGGATCGGACACGAATCCCTTCGCGAGCTGGGACACGTGCACGAGCCCGTCCTGGTGCACGCCGATGTCCACGAACGCGCCGAACGCCGCCACGTTCGTCACGACCCCTTCCAGGACCATGCCGGGCGCCAGGTCGGCCAGCGTCTCGACGCCTTCGGCGAAGGTCGCGGTGGAGAACGACGGTCGCGGGTCACGCCCTGGTTTCTCCAGCTCGCGCAGAATGTCGGTGACGGTCGGCACACCGAACTGCTCATCGGTGAACTCGGCGGCCTTGAGCCCGCGCAGCACCGCCGTCGAGCCGATCACCTCACCGGCGGACCTCCCGACACTGGTCAGGATCCGCCGCACCACCGGGTAGGCCTCGGGGTGGACGCCGGAGGAGTCCAGCGGGTCGTCGCCGCCCGGGATGCGCAGGAACCCGGCGCACTGCTCGAACGCCTTCGGCCCGAGCCGGGCCACCTTGTGCAGTTCGGCCCGGGTCCGGAACGCGCCGGACGCGTCGCGGTGAGCGACGATCGAGGACGCCAGCGAATCGGAGATCCCCGACACACGCGCTAGCAACGGCTGGGACGCGGTGTTCAGGTCGACGCCGACCGCGTTCACGCAGTCCTCGACCACGGCGTCCAGCGACCGGGACAGCTTGGTCTCGGCGACGTCGTGCTGGTACTGGCCGACGCCGATGGACTTCGGGTCGATCTTGACGAGTTCGGCGAGCGGGTCCTGCAGCCGGCGCGCGATCGACACGGCACCGCGCAGTGACACGTCAAGCCCGGGCAGTTCCGAGGACGCGTACGCCGAGGCGGAGTACACCGACGCGCCTGCCTCGGACACCAGGACCTTGGTGAGCTCCAGGGCGGGGTTGCGCTTGATCAGGTCGGTGGCGAGCCGGTCGGTCTCCCGCGACGCGGTGCCGTTGCCGATCGCGACCAGTTCGGCCTTGTGCTTGGCCGCCAGGGCCGTCAGCACCTTCAGCGACTCGTCCCAGCGGCCGTGCGGCTCGTGCGGGTAAATAGTGGCCGTGTCGACGACCTTGCCGGTCGCGTCGGTGACCGCGACCTTGACGCCGGTGCGGAAACCCGGGTCGAGGCCGATCGTCGGCCGCTGCCCGGCCGGCGCGGCGAGCAGCAGGTCGCGCACGTTAGTGGCGAACACCCGGACCGCCTCGTCCTCGGCCGCCTGCCACAGCTTGACCCTGGTGTCCACGCTCAGGTGCACCTGAATGCGCGTCTTCCAGGCCCAGCGGACCGTGCCCCGCAGCCACTGGTCGGCGGGACGCCCCTGGTCACGGACGCCGAACCTGTCGGCGATCTGTTCTTCCGCGCCGATCTCGCCCGGCTCCAGGTTCAGGTCGAGGATCTCCTCCTTCTCCCCGCGGAACAGCGCGAGGATCCGGTGCGAGGGCAGCTTGGTGTACGGCTCGCCGAACGCGAAGTAGTCGGCGAACTTGGCCCCGGCCTCCTCCTTGCCCGGGCGGACCGCTGCCTGCACGCCACCGCGCCGCCAGACCTGCTCGCGCAGCGTGCCGATCAGGTCGGCGTCTTCGGCGAACCGCTCGACGAGAATCGCGCGGGCGCCCTCGAGGGCGAGCGTTGAGTCAGTTACGGTCTCGTTGAGGAACGCGGCAGCCACTTGTTCCGGAAACACAGTCGGGTCGCTGAGCAGCAGGTCGGCGAGGGGCTCAAGGCCGGCCTCGCGGGCGATCTGCGCCTTGGTCCGCCGCTTGGGCTTGTACGGCAGGTACAGGTCCTCCAGCCGCGCCTTGGAGTCCGCGGCCTTCAGCTGGGCTTCCAGTTCGGGCGCGAGCTTGCCCTGCTCGGCCACCGAGGCGAGGATCGCGGCCCGGCGCTCCTCCAGTTCGCGCAGGTAACGCAGCCGTTCCTCCAGCGTGCGCAACTGCGCGTCGTCGAGCGTGCCGGTCGCCTCCTTGCGGTACCTGGCGATGAACGGCACCGTGGCGCCGCCGTCGAGCAACTGCACTGCCGCCACGACCTGGTTCTCGCGTACCCCGAGTTCGGCCGCGATCCGGGCTTCAACCGTCTGCGTTTGCGTCACCCGGACATTGTGCCAGCCGACCGCGCCCGGCGGCGTTATTGATGAGTGCGCACTACCCACGACCAGGATTTCTGGCCCGGATCTATCCGGCGAGACCGGCTAGCTCAAGCAGATCGTCGAGGATGCGGTCCAGCGACGTGACGGTGAGCGTGAGGTGGCCTTCGCCGGGAAGCAGGTGCGCCCGCGCCCCGGTGATGTTCCCGGCCAGCCAGGCGCCATGCGCGTACGGGACCATCCGGTCCTGGTCGCCTTGCCAGACGGCGACCGGTGCCGGGTGCTGGTCGGGGCCGAGCAGCGTGTCCACGGTCAGTTCGGGCCGGCCGGCGGATCCGGCGTGGCCGGCGGATCCGGGCCAGCCGAGATTGAAACCCCAGTCGCGGGTGAACGCCAGGTCGTCATCGCGCCAGCCGGCGATGCCCGCACTGAGCGCGGCGCGCAGCGCGCCGGCCATGTGATCCGCGTACTCACCGGTGAGCGCCGCCTTGTCGGCCGCGGCGACCAGGTCGCCGAGCGACTCGGCGACGTCATCGCCGGTCACGTCCCTCATCACGCTGGCAGCGGCGTTGAGGAACGCGGTGAGAGCCTCCTCGCCGGCCAGGGCGGCGTCGAACTCCTCGACGTTCTCCTTGCCCATGCCCGCCGTCCAGTCCAGCCCGGCTGCCCGGTACGGCGCCACGCCGGCGATCGACGCGGCGGCCAGGCACCGGCCGGGCAGCAGCCCGGCGCAAGCCAGCGCGTGCGGTCCGCCACCGGACCAGCCCGCGGTGAGGAACGTATCAGCGCCGAGCGCGGTCAGCACGTCGGCGACATCGGCGGCCACATCCGCCACCCGGCGACCCGGCCGCGGCGTGGATCCCTCGTAGCCGGGCCTGGCGATCAGCACCACCCGCAGCCCGCGGACCGCCGCCGCCGCGATGGTCGCCGGGTACACGGTCAGGCCGACCGGCGTGCCCTCGTGCAGGACCAGCGGCAGGCCGTCCGATGGCCCGTCGGTCAAGATCTCGACGACGCGGCCGTCCGGCATGCCCAAGCTCCGTCGTTCCATGAGCCAATACTCTGGGTATGACAGCCGTGACGTCAAACGCCGCATATCCACGGGGGAATCATGGCGAGGCGACGCGGCCTTGTGCCGCTGGGCTTTCTTGTGCTGCCGGGCTGTCTGGCCGGCTTTCTAGCGTTGTCGACGCTGCTGTTGCCCGCGTCCGCGGCCTTCGGCGCCGACCCGACCGGGGCGGCAGAACCTTCGGCGGTGACCACCGCTCCGCCCACCCAGCCGCCCACGCAGCCGCCGCCGCCCACTCAGCCGCCCCCCACGGAGCCGCCGCCGACGACCATCATCGTCATCCCCACCGAGCCGGTGCCGACGACTGCGACCGAGCCAGACGAGCCAGACGAGCCGGTCGAGCCGGTCGAGCCGGCTCCGTCGGTGACGACGGTCATCCCCACGATCACGATCACGCCCCAGGACACGGGTGACTCCACGCCGGTATGGCCGTGGCTGCTGGCCGGCCTTGGCGCGCTGGTCCTGATCGGCGGAATCATCTGGTTCGCCCGGTCCTCCTCGCGCCGCACCGACCAGGCCGCGGTGTGGCGGACACGCCGGCTCAACGCCTACGCCGAGGGCGCCGCCCTGCACGACGCGATCTTGTCCGCGTCGCCGGGTACACAGCCGCCCGGCCTTGACCGGGGCGCCGACCAAGCGCAGTGGGCCGAGATCCAGCGGCGTTCCAACGACTTCACCCAGCGGCTGTACCAGCTGCGCGAGGCCGCGCCTGACCAGGACGGCCAGCTGCGCGTCGAGCAGGTGCTCGCGTCGATGCAGGCGCTGCGTTCGGCCATGGACACCGAACGCGCGTCCGGTCCCGTGCACGGCATGACCGCGGACATCACCAGGGAGCGCCTGAACGACTTCCGCGTCTCCCTCTACGCCCTGCGCGACGCGGAACCCGCCTAGCGCGGCGGCAGCACCAGGACGGCGGTCCGGCGCTCGTCGAGCATCACCCGGTCATAGGCGGCGAAATCCTCATGCGCGCCGCCCGCGGCGGTGAAGATCTCGCGCAGCAGCAGCCGGAGCCGCTCCGCGTCCACGCCCGGCATCGGGTCATCGGGGCCGGCCAGTTCCACCGGGCCCTCGATGCCTGCCCACTGCCAGCCGACCCGGATGACCACGCTGGCATAGGGCCGTTCACGCAGGTTCTTGAGCCTGTGCGCGTCACCGCGGCTGACCAGACCCACCACCCTCGCGCCGGTCACCGGATGGGTGATCACCCCGGCGTTCACCACCGAGGACTGAATCGTCCCGTCTGCCCGCCGCGTGGACACCACGACAAGCCCGTGGTCGCCCGGTACAAGTCGCTCGAATTCCTCGATACCGCTCACGCGCTCCACCCTAGTCGCGCGCGCCCTGGCCGGGTTGCCGTGCCCAGGACGCGTTACCGTGCCGGGGCGCGTTACCGTGCCGGGGCGCGTTACCGTGCCGGGGCGCGTTACCGTGCCGGGGCGCGTTACCGCTCGGGCCAGATTGGCGTCCCGGACGACTGCCGCTCGGGCTGGATTGGCTCGGTCCGGAAACACCGCTCGTCACATACGTCACGTGCGTCGTCCAGTCCCCACCAGCCTCAGCGGACGGCCCGCAGTGCGCAAACAACGCGGAAGATCGCTCTTTCACGGCAAAAAAGGTTGCTGACAGCAACCTTTTTTGCCGCGTTGGAACAAATTGCCACGCTAATCGCTCCCAGCCAACGCCCGGGAGGCCGGGACCCCGCAACGCCCGGGAGCCCCGCACCCCGCAAGGCCCCGGACCCCGCAACGCCCGGGAGGCCCGCAACGCCCGGGACCCCGCAACGCCCGGGACCCCGCAACGCCCGGGAGGCCAACCAACTCCGCGGAACGCGACTCAGGCGGCGACTAGGTCGCAGACAAAGATGAGGGTCTCGCCGGGGGCGATGGCCTGGCCGGCTCCGCGGTCGCCGTAGGCCATGTGCGGCGGGATGACCAGCTTGCGCCGGCCGCCGACCTTCATGCCCTGGATCCCCTGGTCCCAGCCGGTGATGACCCGGCCGATGCCGAGCTGGAACTCCAGCGGCTCGCCGCGGTTCCAGCTAGCGTCGAACTCCTCGCCTGTGGAGTACGCCACGCCGACGTAGTGAACCCGGACGGTCCGGCCTGCCTTCGCCTCTTCGCCGTCACCTTCCCAGATGTCGGTGACCTCGAGGTCGGCGGGAGCCGGGCCCTCGGGGAAGTCGATTTCCGGCTTTGAGATGCTCAACGCGATTCCTCCGTGCAAACCCGGCATACGTAACGTCTACGTACACACTTGCGGCTTTCCTACGTACCAGACTCCGGCGCACGCGACCCGCGTACGCAACCTGACGTACGCTACCCGAACGTCAGCACGATCCGGTCCTCAACCGGGCGGTAGCCCAGCCGCTGATACAGAGCGTTACTGGTGGGATTGGCCAGATCGGTGTACAGCAGCACCTCAGCGATCCCCTCGTCCAGGGCTGCCTGGCTCACCGCCGACGTCGCGGCGCCACCATAGCCCCGGCCCCGCCACTGCGGCGGCGTGTAGACCGGGCCGACGCGCACCATGCCGCCGGCGGCGCGGGTGACCCCGGCCAGCGCCACCGGGAGGCCGCCGGCCTCCCAGATCGTGAGGCCGCCGTAGCCGAGCCGGCTGTCGATGGCCTTGCCCTTGTCTTGCGCGGTCTGGGTTCCGGCCTCGCTGTCGAACGCCTGCAGCCAGGCCAGCAGCAGGTCACGGTCGGCGGCGGTGGCGAGCCTGGCCGCTCCGTCCGGCCTCGGGTCAGGCCAGCTGAGTTCGCCCAGCCGGAACAGCCGGTGCCGGCGCAGCACCGTGGCGTCCTTGCCGGTCCGGTCCCGCCACACACGGGCGAACGTCCAGGCGGCATCCTCCTCGGCGTTGATACCGGGCAGGTCAGGGCGCACCGCCGCCAGTTCGCCGGCCAGCAAGACGGCCGCCTCATCGGACATGGCCGTCAGGAACGCCGGGAACGGCGGCGTCTGCAGGAACGCACCGCTGATCCCGCCAGCGGTAAACCAGCCGAGCAGCGGCGAACTGTACTGCGACGGATCCACGCGCAGCGTTTCCGCGACGGTCAGCGCCACGGTGTTCCGGGCGCGCTCGGCGCGCAGGAACTCGCCCGCAACGGAAAGGAACTCCTCCACCGCGTCACTCAACTGCCATCCCATAGCCGTATTTTTGCCGCATATCAGGCGGGAGATCGCGCCTTCCGGCGGAATCGGGGTACGAACCGAAGATGACCACGCGGACCCTGGCCGATGAGGCGTTCGGCACTGATATGTACCGGTTGCTGGCTGATGTGCCGGACCTGGTGTTCTCCCCTGCCAGCGTCGCCGCCGCCTTGCGCATGGCGCTGCTAGGCGCCCGCGGCGACACGGCCGCGGAACTCGCCGCGGCCCTGCATGCGGCACCCGGGCACTCAGCAGCCGGAGACCCGGGCGACGGGCCGGAGCAGGCGGCGGAGCAGGCGGCGGAGCAGGCGGCGGAAGGACTGCGTCAGCTGGACGAGCTGGTGGCGGGCACACCGGACGGGATCACGTTCCGGGTGGCGAACACGGCCTGGGTCCAGTCCGGCATGCCGCTGCGACCGGAATTCACCGGCCAGCTCAGCGGCACCACGACGTCCACGATCGCCGAGACGGACTTCGCCGCCGCCCCCGGCCGTGCCCGGGCCCGGATCAACCAGAGGATCGAGCAGCAGACCGCGGGAAAGATCAAGGACCTGTTGCCTGCCAGCGCGGTGACCACGCTGACCCGCCTCGTCCTCGCCAACGCGGTGTACCTGAAGGCGCCGTGGCAGGACCCGTTCCCGGACAACGCGACCAAGGACGCGCCGTTCTACCCGGCGGCCGGGCAGTCCGTTTCCGTGCCGATGATGCGCGGGGCGGCGAACCGCGAGTATGTCCGCGGCGACGACTACCAGGCCGTGCTGCTGCCGTACCGCGCCAGCGGGCTGGCCATGGCGGTGGTGCTGCCCGACGGACCGCTCAGCGGGCTGGGCGAAAGCGGAAGAAGCGTGCGGGACTTGCTCAACGGTGCCACCAGGCACCGGGTAACCCTTTCCCTGCCCAGGTTCGGGGTGGAGACCGAAACCGACCTGACCGCGGTGCTCGGCGACCTCGGGGTGAGGACCGCGTTCGGCCAGCACGCCGACTTCAGCGGGATCACCACCGCCGCGGAACTGCGGATCAGCGCGGCCGTGCACAAGGCCTACATCGACGTCGACGAGCACGGCACCGAAGCCGCGGCGGCGACGGCGCTGATCATGGCCGCCGCCGCGATGGTGAAGCCGCCGCCGCGGGTGGAGATGACGGTCGACCGCCCGTTCCTGTTCGCGATCATCGACGCCGCCAGTGGCAGCCCGCTGTTCCTCGGCCAGGTCACGAACCCCGGGTCGACCCCTGGTCGCGGGTTACGAACCCTGGTCGAACGTGATCGCGAGCTCGGCGACGAGCTGACCCCGCCAGGTCAGCAGCATCGTGCCGGTAGCGCCGCTGGCCCAGGCGAACCGGACCGTGTCCGTCTGGCCGGCCGAGCCGATGTCCAGGATCCGCATGGTCTCGTCCGGCGGCTGGGCGGCATAGCCGCGCGCTATCGCGTCTCGCCCGTGGAACGGGCCGGCCGGCCCGTTGGTGAACCTCATGACGGCATCCTCGGCGAACCGGTCGGCGAACCGGCGCCACTCACCTGATTCGACAGCGACGTTGAACGCGGCGACGTGCTGGGTGACTTTCTCTACCGAGCTAGCCATACAACGATCGTAGGCCGGTCTGTCACGGCGCACCGAAGGTCCGGATTGTTGACAATTTTGTCGAGCATTTCTAGGATCGCCGCGTGGACAGCGCGCAGAGTGCAGGGACGCTGCTAGCGGGGGAAGAAGGCCGCCAGCACGCGATCGCCAGGCTACGGCAGGCGATCGTGTCCGGTGACATGGCACCCGGCCAGCGGCTCGTCGAGGAAGAACTGGCAGGCACGTTCGAGGTGACGCGCGCCAGCCTGCGCCAGGCGCTGATCGACCTGACCGCGGACGGCCTGGTGGAGCGGATCCCCAACAGGGGCGCGCGCGTCCGGGTGATCACGCAGGACGAGGCGGTGGCGATCACCGAATGCCGGATGGCGCTCGAGGGCCTGTGCGCCGCGAAAGCGGCGCAACGCGTCACCGGCGAGCAGGCACGGACGCTGACCCGGCTCAGCGACGAGCTGCGGGCCGCGGTCAGCGACGGCGAGCCGGTCCGCTACTCCGAACTCAACCGTGAGCTTCACCGCACGGTCATCGACATCTCCGGCCAGGAGGTCGCCCGTGACCTGCTGGCACGGCTCAACGGCCAGCTCGTCCGGCACCAGTTCCGCCTGTCACTGCGCCCCGGCCGCCCCCAGCGCTCGCTGCCCGAACACCTGGAGATCATCGCCGCCATCGTCGCCAGGGACCCGGCGCGAGCCGAGGAAGCCGCCCGCGACCATCTGCGCAGTGTCATCCGCGCACTGACCCAGGAGGAGCCCCGGTGAGCGACACGGCGAACGACACGGCGAACGACACGGTGAGATCGACGCTCGTCATCAGCGCGCACGCGGCGGACTTCGTGTGGCGCGCTGGCGGCGCCATCGCCCTGGCCGCCGCTCGCGGCGAGCGGGTCCGGATCCTCTGCCTCAGCTATGGCGAGCGCGGCGAGTCGGCGAGCGCCTGGCGGGCAGGCAAGACCCTGGACCAGATCAAGGCGCTGCGACGGGACGAGGCGAGCAACGCGGCTCGGACGCTCGGCGCGGAGATCGAGTTCTTCGACGCCGGCGACTATCCGCTGCGCGCGACCGACGAGCTGACCGACCGGCTCGTCGGCCAGTTCCGCGAGGTCAGTCCCGCCGTCGTGCTCACCCACACGCTCGCCGATCCGTACAACGGCGACCACCCCACCGCCGGCCAGCTCGCGCTGCAGGCGCGGATCCTGGCCCAGGCGGCCGGCTACCCCGCGCCCGGCGAGCCGACCGGGGCCCCGCCGGTTTTCCTTTTCGAGCCGCATCAACCTGAGATGTGCGGTTTCACCCCTGATGTTCTGCTTGATATCACTCCGGTTTTCGAGACCAAGCGCGCGGCGATGGAGTGCATGGGTGCGCAGCAGCACCTGTGGGAGTACTACACCGACCTGGCGAAACGGCGCGGCACCCAGCTCCAGCGCAACGCGGGCCCCAACCTCGGCCTGCCGCACAGCACCATGGGCGAGGCCTACATGCGAGTGTTCCCCCAGGTAACAGGGGTTCTGGCATGACTAACGTGATCATCACCAATATCCCGCGCGCCGACCTGGCCATGACGCGAGAACTGGCCGCGCTCGGCGTCGCCACCGTGCACGAGGCGATCGGCAGGGCCGGTTACCTCGGCCCGGCCATCAGGCCGGTCCAGGACGGCGCCCGCATCGGCGGCACCGCCGTCACCGCCCTGTGCTGGCCCGGCGACAACCTCATGCTGCACGCCGCCGTCGAGCAGTGCCAGGCCGGCGACCTCCTCGTGGTCGCCACGACGAGCCCGAGCACCGACGGATTCTTCGGCGAACTGCTGGCGACCTCGCTCAGGGTGCGCGGCGTCACGGGCCTGGTCATTGACGCCGGCGTGCGCGACGTCGCCGACCTGCGCGCGATGAGCTTCCCCGTGTGGTCGAGGGCGGTCAGCGCGCAGGGGACGGTCAAGGAAACACCCGGTTCGGTGAACGTCCCGGTCGCGATCGGCGGCCAGATCATCCACCCTGGCGACGCGATCGTCGCCGACGACGACGGCGTCGTGTGCGTGCCCCGCGCCGGCGCCGGCCAGGCGCTCACCGCCGCACGGGCACGGGCGGCCAAGGAGGAGACGTCGCGCGCGGCCCTCGCCAGCGGAGTGCTCGGCCTTGATCTGTACGGCCTGCGCGACAAGCTCATTGACGTGACGTACCAGGAGTACCGGTGAGCGGAATCCGCTGCGTGCTCATGCGCGGTGGTACCTCGAAAGGTGCCTACTTCCTCGCCGCTGATTTGCCAGATTCATATCAGAACGACCTGTGGCTTCGCGTCATGGGAAGCCCTGACCCCCGCCAGCTTGACGGGATCGGCGGCGCGCACCCGCTGACTTCGAAGGTCGCGGTCATCTCCCCCGCGAGCCGCGGTGATGCCGACGTGGATTACCTGTTCCTGCAGGTAGGCGTCGGCGAGGCGACCGTTACCGACAAGCAGAATTGCGGCAACCTGCTGGCCGGCGTGGCCCCGTTCGCGATCGAGCGCGGGCTGGTCGCGGACTATCCGGTCCGCGTGCACATGGTGAACTCGGGTGAGATCGCCACGGCGACACAGGCCGGGCCGGACCAGTACTTGCTGGAATTCGGCGGTGTCTCGGTCGAGCCGTTGACCGCCGAGATCGGCGGAGTGCCGGTGACCTGCGTGAACGCGGGCATGCCGGTGGCGGTCGTCGCGGCGTCCGACCTGGGCATGTCCGGATACGAGAGCGTCGCCGAACTCGAAGCCGACGTCGACCTCGCGGGCAGGGTCCGGGCGATCAGGCTGGAGGCCGGCCGGCTGCTGGGCCTGGGCGACGTGAGCGGGACCACGGTGCCGAAGGTGTCGCTGGTGGCGCCGCCGCGGGACGGCGGGATGATCTGCACCCGGACGTTCATCCCGGTCCGTGTGCATCAGGCGATCGGCGTGCTCGGCGCGGTCAGCGTCGCCACCGCACTGCTTCGGGAGGGCGCCGTCGGCCACGATCTCGCCGTGATCGCGGACGGGCAGACCCGGTTCGCCATCGAGCACCCCAGCGGGCAGCTCGAGGTGGCGGTCCAGCCGGGCGGGCGTTCCGGCGTCATCCGCACCGCCCGCACGCTGTTCGACGGGACTGTCTACCCGAGGGAAACGCTGTGACCTGGGAGACACTGTGATCTGGGAGACACCGTGACCCCGGACGATCCCCCCACTATGCCGCCGTCGCACGAGGTCGCGCACCTGGGCCACGTCGAATTGCTCACCCCGGAGCCGGACGCCAGCCTGCGTTTCTTCGTCGACGTGCTCGGCATGACCGAGGTGTGCCGCGAAGGCAACTCGGTGTACCTGCGTACCTGGGACGACTACGAGCATCACACGCTGAAGCTGACCGGGCACGAGACCTCTGGCGTCCGCCGGGTCGGGCTGCGCGCGTCCAGCCAGGCGGCGCTGGAGGCGCGGGTCAGCGCGATCGAGGCGGCCGGGCTCGGCGTCGCCTGGAAGGACGGCGATCCGGGCATCGGCCCGACCTACCTGTTCCGCGACCCCGACGGGCACGAGCTGGAGCTGTACTGGGAGAGCGACTGGTACCGGCCGCCGGCCGAACTGGCCCCCGCGCTGAAGAACCAGGCACAGGCGTATCCCGGTCGCGGTGTCTGCGTGCGTCGCCTCGACCACGTGAATTACCTGGGCCAGGACGTGGTCGCGAACGGTGCCTTCGTCCGCGACGTGCTCGGCGGCAGGGTCACCGAGCAGATCCGGCTCGACGACGGCACGATCTCCGCGCAGTGGCTGCACTTCACCAGCAAGGGCTATGACCTCGTGTACACGAGGGACTGGACCGGTACCCGCGGCAGGCTGCACCACGTCGCGTTCTCCCCGGACACCCGCGAGGACATCCTCCGCGCGGCCGATATCTGCCTGGATAGGGGCGTGTTCATCGAGACCGGCCCGCACAAGCACGCGATCCAGCAGACGTTCTTCCTGTACGTGTACGAGCCTGGCGGCAACCGCATCGAGCTGTGCAACCCGGTCGCCCGCCTGGTCCTGGCCCCCGACTGGCGCACGGTCACCTGGACCGAAGCCGAACGCGCCAAGGGCCAGGCGTGGGGGCTGAAGACCATCGAGTCGTTTCATACCCACGGGACGCCGCCCGTATGAGCGGGCTGTCTAGGCTGGTTCCATGGCACATCTAGACGGAACTGTCACGCTGATCACCGGAGCCTCGAGCGGAATCGGGGCGGCGACGGCCGAGTCGCTGGCGGGGCTCGGCGCCACGGTCGTGCTCGCGGCGCGGCGGACATCGCGCATCGAGGAACTGGCCGCGAAGATCCGCGCCGACGGCGGTCAGGCGCTCGCCATCACCGCGGACGTCACCAGTGAGGCGGACGCGCGCGGGATCGTCGACCGGACCGTCGGCGAGCTCGGCCGGCTGGACACGCTGGTCAACAACGCGGGCACGATGCTGCTCGGCCCCGCGGTGGGCGCTCCGCTCCAGGAGTGGGAGCGGATGGTCCAGCTCAACCTGCTCGGGCTGATGTACTGCACGCATGCCGCGCTCCCCCACCTGCTGGCCGCGGCGGCCGACTCGCCGAGGCAGGTCGCCGACCTGGTCAACGTCAGCTCGGTCGCGGGCCGGTTCCCGCGCAGCGGCAGTTCGGGGTACAACGCGACGAAGTTCGCCGTGACCGGATTCAGCGAGGCGATACGGCAGGAGGTCACCAGGCGGCACGTCCGGGTGTCCGTGCTCGAGCCGGGCGCGGTCGACACCGAACTGGTCAGCCATAACCGGCCGGAGATCCAGGAACGGCATGCGCAGCGCTTCGCGGAAACGAAGAAGATGGAGGCCGCCGACATCGCGGACACGATCGCCTTCGTCGTCACGCGCCCCTGGTACACGTCGGTCAACGAGGTGGTGCTGCGTCCCACCGAGCAGGAGAACTAGCTGTCGGCCGGCGCCGTGCACAAGGAGAAGACCGCGCCCTGGTCATCGGCGACCGTGACCATGGGACCCCAGTCGGAGTCCCACTGCGGCCTGACGATCGTCGCGCCGAGCCCCTGGGCGAGCGCGAGCGCGGTGGCGGTGTCGGCCACGGCGAAGTACGTGGACCATCCCGCCGGGCCTACGGCCGAACCGATGCCGCCGACGTGGCTCTGCTGCCCGGCCGTCTTCAGCAGCGTGTAGTTCGCGGTCATCTCCTCGGATTCGTAGCCGAAGACGGCGCGGTAGAAGGCGAGGCTGCCGGGAAGGTCATCGCTGGTGTGCTCGTTCCAGCACAGCGAGCCCGGCTCGTTGGCCAGCCCGATTCCCTTGATCTGGCTGCTCTTGATCGAGCTGGCCTCCATCTGGCCGACCTCCATCGAGCCGGCTTCCCACAGGCCGAAGACGGCGCCCGCCGTGTCGGTGGCGAGAGCCATCCGGCCCTGGCCGAGCAGATCCGCGGGCCCGGCCAGGAGCCGGCCGCCGGCCGCGGTGATCGCGGCCGCGGTCGCGTCGGCATCGTCGGTGGCTAGGTAGGTCGTCCACGTGGAAGGCTGGCCCTCTGCCGTCGATCCGAGGCCCGCGACGGCCCGGCCGTACTGGTATGCGATGTGGTAGCCGCCGGCCTGCGGGCCGGCGGACTGGATGTCCCAGCCGAACAGCGCCCCGTAGAAGGCGATCGCGCTGCCGACGTCGTCGGCCGCCAGGTCTACCCAGCACGGCGTGCCCGGCGGCCAGGGCGTGTCGCGTGTGACCATGACTTCCTCCTAGAGTGTCTCCTATGTACGGCAAGACCAACCTAGGCTCGGGAACCATGTCGGCGCGGCAAAAGCGCGGCCTGGCCATAGCGGGCTCGGCAATCGTGCTCGGGCTCGCCGGGTTCGGGGTGTGGTCCGCCGTAGCGCCCGACTCGTACGCGGGTTCCGGCGCCGGCTGCGTGAACGTGACCGTTCCGGGCTCTACCGGCGGAGCGACGATCCACTACTGCGGAGCGCAGGCGCGCTCGTTCTGCCACCGCGAGCTGGCGGCGCCCGCCAGTGACCCGGTAGCGACGCGGGCCCGGCCCGCCTGCCGTCAGGCCGGACTGGGTAATAGTTAGTCGCGCTAACACCGTCGTGTCACTTAAGCCATCAAGGATTACAGTGTTATCCTAAGCATCATTTATCGGCATGGCATAACGCACCTAGCTGTTTCGCAGCCGTTTCATGTCGCCCTGCGATAACAGCAGGCTCCATATATCACGACCTCAGATTGGCATCTCGGCAAACCTCGACTATCAATCTACAGTCGAAGATAAGACGTCGGTGCGGCAGAGGAGGGAATGTCTGGTGCCGGGAATGCTGAGACGCCTTGAAGCACGGAGACAGGCGGAATACAAGCGCCGGAAGGCTGCGACCGAAAAGGCCACAGCAATAAAGTTGGCCGACGAGGAAGCACTCCGGCGGCGAATGGAGAGCCCGCGCGAAAAGCCGCCGGAAAGACTATCGCGAAAGGACTTGCTGCTCGTAGCCGAGAGATTCAGGAAGAAGAGGAAGCTGCTGTCGCTGGTGCGGTGAAGCTCCAGCCCGAGTCTTTCAGGTCAGCCTGAGCTGATAGGCGTGCAGAAGCACGGAGTAGCCGTGGCGCGGACGCGGGCGGCGCGGCCTTCTCGGCGTAGTGGCTGGGATCGCCAGGGTCCGAGCTCGAGTCGCGGCCCGGGACCTTGGCACGCCGGCGCCGCCTGGGCGACAATGCCGGGATGGCTTGTGCTGACAGCAGGGCCCGGTCGCTGCTGCGGGTGGCCCTTCTGCCCGTTCTGGACGGGGCCAGGCCCTCGGGGACGCCGGTGTGCCCTGGGGGTCACCCGTGCGCTGCGGCAGGAGCCGCAGGGCAGGCCGGCGGGTCGTGCCAGATACCGGAGCTGCGCCAGCGCGCCGTCCCGTGCCGCCCATCCGGTCAGGTCAGCCCAGAACGCCGGTGACCCTACAGGTCGATGACGATCGTCAGCGGACCGTCATTGACCAGCGCGACCTTCATGTCCGCGCCGAACTCGCCGGTTTCCACCGTGGCGCCCAGCGTCCGCAACTCGGCCACGACGGCGTCCACCAGCGGCGACGCCACCGGGCCAGGAGCGGCCGCCGACCAGGACGGGCGGCGTCCCTTCGCCAGGTCGGCGTAGAGCGTGAACTGGCTGATGACCAGCAACGGCGCACCGGTATCGGAACACGACTTCTCTCCGTCCAGGATGCGCAGGCCCCACAGCTTGGCGGCCAGCTTCGCCGCCTGCGCCGGCGTGTCGTCGTGCGTGATGCCGACCAGGACGACCAGGCCTGGTTCGCCGATGGCGCCCACGACCTGGCCGTCGACGGTGACACTTGCCTGGGTGACCCGCTGTACCACTGCTCGCATAGCACGGCAGGGTACCCCGCGAGACGCACCAGGGCACAGCGCCGCCAGAACGCAGGGCAGACTTGTCCCCATGATCACTAACCCTGTGCTGGCCGAGGTCGTGCGTTCGGATTTCGTGGAGTCCCGGCACCGGGGCGCGGTCGCCGGGCTCGCCGGGGACGGGGACGTGGCCGTGCGGATGGGCGACATCCTCACCCCGGTTTTCCCGCGCTCATCGAACAAACCGCTGCAGGCGGTGGCGATGCTCCGCTGCGGACTGGATCTCACCGGTGAGCTGCTGTCGCTCGCCGCCGCCAGCCACGCGGGGGAAGACTTCCACGTCGACGGGGTAAGGAAGATTCTCTCCTCGGCCGGCCTGACCGAGGATGACCTGCGCTGCCCGGCCTCCCTGCCGCTCGATGAGGCCACCGCGCACCGGCTCATCGCCGCTGGTGAGGGCAAGACACGGATCAGGATGAACTGCTCGGGCAAGCACGCGGCCATGCTGGCCGCCAGCGTCAGGAATGGCTGGCCGACGGCCAGCTATCTGGATCCCGCGCATCCCTTGCAGATGGCGATCAAGGAGACCGTCGCCGAACTGGCCGGAGAGCCGGTGGCGGCCACCGGCGTGGACGGTTGCGGCGCGCCGCTGGTCGCCATCTCGCTGCACGGGCTGGCCCGCGCCTTCCGCACGCTGGTGCTCGCCGGCTCCGGCACGCCAGAACGTGAGGTAGCGGACGCGATGCGCGCGTACCCGGCCTGGATGAGCGGTACCAGCAGGGATGACCGGCGGCTGATGGACGCGGTGCCCGGCGTGCTGTCCAAGGGCGGCGCCGAGGGCGTGCAGGCGTTCGCGCTGCCCGTACCGGGAGGCGCGGTCGCGGGCGCGGTGAAGATCGACGACGGCGCGGCTCGCGGCAGCTTCCCGGTCGCGGTCGCGCTGCTGCGCGCGCTCGGCGCGCAGGCCCCCGCCGACCTCGGCATCGTGGCGGTGACCGGCGGCGACGCCGTGGTCGGCCAGGTTCGCCCCGTTCTTCTGTAGGGCGGGGCTTCCGGTAAGACGGGCGCTCCCCTACCTGAGGCGAGTCTCGATCGCCGCGATGATCTGCGGGCGCAGCTCGGCGGCGCTCACCACGGCGTCCACCGAGCCGACCTCGACCGCCCGCTGCACGCTGTGCACCCGGTCGAATTCCGCCGCCACGTCGCCCAGCTTCTCCGCACGCACCGAGGCACGCACCTCCGCCAGTCTCGCGGTCAGCTCGGCCCGTTCGGCTTCGCCGCTCTCGGCCCGTTCCGCGCCTCCGGTCTCGGCCAGGCGCGTCTCCAGTTCGGCGACCCGGCTGTCGGCCGCGGTGCGCCGGTTCACCTCACCGGTGAACACCACCGCCGCCGCTGGCGCGCCGCCGATCACCGAGGCGAAGGAACCCTCGACCGCGAGCACGGTCAGGTCCGGGTTGAGCGCCTTGGAGAATACGACGAACGCGCCGCCGTGATACCGGGAGATCACGCAGAACACGATGGGACCCTTGAAGTTGACGATGGCCCTGCCGATCTCGGCGCCGTACTCCAGCTGCAGCTTGCGCATCGACTCCGGCGATCCGTCGAAGCCGGACAGGTTGGCCAGCACCACCAGCGGCCGGTTGCCGCTGGCCGCGTTGATCGCGCGGGCCGCCTTCTTCGACGAACTCGGGAACAAGGTGCCCGCCGTGTAGGTATCCGGTCCGTCGGTAGGCGGGAAACCTAGCCGCGGCACGGATTGGGACTCGATGCCGAGCAGGCACACGGGCATGCCGCCGAGGTGCGCGTCCTGCACCACCGCGGTGTCGGCGTCAGCCATGCCCGCCCAGCGCTCGAGCACGGAGTGGTCCTGATCGGCCACCGCACGCATCACCGTGCGGATGTCGAACGCCTTCTTCCGATCCGGGTTGGCGGTCACCGAGAAGATCTCGCCGACCGTGCTGAAGTCGCTGCCCGGCAGCGAATGCGGGTAGTCGCGGATATCCCGGTCGAGCGGGTCGGTGGTACTCGCGCGCCGCGGGCCAGCCTCGCCAGGCGCGACGTATGTGTGGTCGTAGTGGGCCATCAGCACGTCACGGGCGGCGGCGAGGTCCGGCGCCCAGTACTGGGCCTGCCCATTGGGGCCCATCACCCGGTCGTAGCCGCCGATGCCGAAGTTGTCCTCCGCCGAAACGCTGCCGGAGAAGTCCAGCGATTCCTTGCCGGTCAGCACCATCGCCGAGTTCGGCGTCATGACCAGGATTCCCTTGGTGTGCATGAGCATCGTGGCCTCGGCGTTCCAGTACGGCTGGGCGCCGACGTTGATGCCGGCGACCACGACGTTGATCTCGCCGCCGGCCTGGGTGAAGGCGATGATCCGCTTGAGCGCGGCGGCCACCCAGTCCATGTTCTCCGTGCCGGATTCCATCGAGATGCGCGCGCCCGCGGACAGCGCGAACCACTCCAGCGGGAGCCCTCTCCGCTCGGCCAGATCGAGGGCGGCGATGACCCGGGAGCATTCCGGCTTGGACAACGCGCCGAGCGACTTGGTCGGATCGCCGAGCAGCACCACCCGGGTCACGCCCTCCGGGTACAGCGTGGTCGGCGCGCTGACCACGCCCGCTACGATCGCGGCCTTGTTGAGCCCGCGTGGCCTGTCCACCGGTACCAGGGCGCCGTCGTCGTCCAGGTCGTACTCGGTGAAGTCGCCGAGCATGGCGACAAGCTCGTACGGGTAGATGGTTCCCCGGCGGCTGGCCCGCAGCACCTTCTGCCGGTAGTCGTCAAGCGGCTCAAGCGGCGCGGTCGGCCGCTCGCCGACCTCAAGCCTGATCCGGGATTCGGCGTCGTAACCGATGCGCACCGCGATGTCCGCCAGCTCACGGCTCTGCGGATCCCGCTGCCTGGCGAGGAACACGACCTCTTCCAGGCCGGCGCCCGCCGTCGTGGGCACGATGCGCTGGGCGACGGTACGCAGCTCCGTGCCGGTGAGCTCGCTCGGCGGCCACACGTAGATGAGGATCCGGTTGGTGTCGAAACGCTGGCTGGCCGGGCGCCCGGACTGCACCTTGCGGATGGCGTCCAGGCAGGCCGCGAGCGCCCCCTCGACCGCGGGCAGCGCGACCAGCCTGCCCTCGTGATCCCGCAGCGGAGTCAGGTCCCGCACCTGAGCCAGAGCGACGAGCCGCTCATCGGAGGGGTTTTCCCGCGCGACGCAGCTGAAGAGGTAGACGTCCTCGTCGGCCGAGGGCAGCCGGGTCAGGTCGAAGTTGCCCAGCCGTTCCAGCTGCATCCGCTGCGCGATCAGCGGATGCAGGCCGCGGATCAGGCGTTCCTCGGTGACCTCACCGTCAGGCGAGCGCCGGAACGTGAAGTGGTGGTGCATCGCCGCGCCGCTGCGGCCGGCGACGACGGCGGTGACGCGGCCGAGCTGGGCGGGCAACTGCCCGGCGGCGAGCACCTCAGCGAGCCGGGCCGCCATCTCGTCCGGGTCGTTCGGCTGGTCCGCCCAGGTGAGGTAGATGTCCGCTACCGCGTCGTCATAGGGACCGAACTCGCCGATGGCCCGCACGGCGTCCGGCAGCGCGGTGAAGTCCACCGCGGTGGCCAGCACGGCGTACTCGCCCGTCTCGTCACGATGCTCGGCGATGACGACAGTGCCGCCGGCCTCCGTGCTGACCCGCAGGTGACGCAGGGACCTGCTGCCGTAATAGCGGCGAGTCAGCACCTCGAGCAGCGGTCCCAGGCGCGCACCCTCGCGGCCGATCCGCTGGCCGAGCAGCCGGACCAGCGGCTCGGAGCTGGCCACCATCGCGGCGACGCGTGCCGCGTAGTCGGGCGCGTCCGGGTTCGCGTCGAGGTAGCTGAGGTGCTTGCGCACGCCCGCGTAGACCTGCGCCCTGTTGCGGCGCAGCACCGGCTGGGCGAACCAGCGGAACACCACGGAGCGGGCCAGATCGGCCACGGCGGGAAAACGCAGCTGGGTGGCGGCGATGAGGTGCTCAAGGGTCAGGCCGACGGTCTCCCGCAGCGGCTCGCCGGGCGACGGCTCGGTCAGCCATCGCCGCAGCAGCGTCGTGACCACGCCGGCGTCGCTCGCCGCGCGGCGCTGGGCCAGAAAGATACGGAAGACCGCTTCCTCGAGGCCCGGTGTGCGCTCCAGGTCGGTCACGTCGTAGTAGGTCAGTACCCGGGTGAGCCGTTGCTGGAAGGTTTCCGGCAGCCCGGCCCGCTCGACGTCCAGGCTCTGCAGATACGTGTGGAAGTATTCGCGAGGGCTGCGCACCTGCGTGTCCGCTGAGACGTTCTCGGTCGCGGACCGGTTTCGGGTCAGCTCGGACATGTCGGCGAACACCTGCAGCAGTTCGGCCTCGCCCGCGAGCGGCGCCGTCGTGCCCTGCCTGCCGTTGCCGGGCCTGCCGTTGCCGAGCCTGCCGTTGCCGAGCCTGCCGTTGCCGGGCCCGGCCTCCTCCCTCGCCGAGAGGTAGCCCTCCAGCGTGCGGCGCCCGTCCCGCGGATCCTCGTCGTAGCCGAGCAGCAGGCCGTGCAGGTCGTCCAGCCCGGCCGCGGCCCGCTCGGCCGCGGGTACGTCCGCGGGCTCGGCGGGCAGGTCGAGGGCGACGTCCTCCTGTCCTGCTTGCGCCTGCTGTCCTGCTTGCGCCTGCTGTCCCGCTTGCGCCTGGCCGGCGCCCGCTTCCGCCTGGCCGTCGTCTGACTCCTCGCCGAGCGGCTCCAGCCGCAGCAGCGGTGCGCCGGTCTCGACCAGGCTGCCCACGGTCACGGGACACTCGCGCAGCCGCGCACGGAACGGAGCACGCAGCACGGTCTCCATCTTCATCGACTCAAGCACCAGCACGGGCGCGCCCGCTTCCACCACCGCACCCACCAGCACCGGCGTCGCGACCACCAGCGCGGGAGCCGGCGCGCGCACCACTCCGCCTTCGTCACGGCTGACCCGGTGCGCGACGCCATCCACCTCGACCAGGTGCGTCGGCCCGTACGCGCTGGTCACCAGCCGGAAGCGCCTGCCGTTGACCACGATCTGCCCGGTCTGCCGGTCAAAGCGCTCGATCTCGATATCGGCCACCTGGCCGGCTCCGGTGCCCGCCGTGATCACGACACGGAACCGGTGCGGCGCCATCCTCGCGACGCGGACCCGGTAGCTGACGCCACGCAGCTTGAGGTCGACCGGACGCTCGGTGTCCATCTGGACCTGCGGGCGGCCGCCGTACGCGGTGGCCAGCAGCCGCTGCCGGGCGAGGTTCTCCCCGTCCTCGTAGGCCTCGATCGCGGCCACGGCCAGCGCGACCGACGAGCCTCGGTGCTCGACGAGCCTGCCCTCGCCGCGGACCCGGTCGATCCACCCGGTGTCCGCACTGGCGTCGATCACTTCCGGCTGGTCGAGCAAGTCGAGCACGAAGCTCTTGTTCGTGGCGCCGCCGACGATGATCACCGTGGTCTCCGCCATCGCCCGGCGCAGCCTGGCCATCGCCTCGTCACGGTCACGACCGTAAGCGATGATCTTGGCGATCATCGAGTCGAAGTCCGCCGGGATGGTGTCGCCCTCGCTGACTCCGGTATCCACCCGGATTCCGGGTCCGGCGGGCAGCACCAAGCGGACGATGCGCCCCGGTGACGGCGCGAAGTCGCGGTCGGGGTCCTCGGCGTTGAGCCGTGCCTCGATGGCGTGGCCGCTCTCGGCCGGAGGGCGACCGGAGAGCTTCCCGCCGGCCGCCACGTGCAGTTGCGCCTTCACCAGGTCCATCCCGGTGGTCAGCTCGGTAACCGGGTGCTCGACCTGCAGGCGGGTGTTCACCTCGAGAAACGCGAACCGCTTCTCGCCCGGGTGGTACAGGAACTCGACGGTGGCGGCGCCCCGGTAACCGACCGCCAGCGCCAGCCGCTCGGCGGACGCCTTGAGCTCGCCCGCCTGCGCACCGGTCAGTACCGGTGACGAGGACTCCTCGATCACCTTCTGGTTGCGCCGCTGCACCGAGCAGTCACGCACGCCGAGGGCCCACGCCGAGCCCTGCCCGTCGGCGATCACCTGCACCTCGACGTGCCTCGCGCCGGTGACAAGGCGTTCGAGGAAGACCACGCCGCTGCCGAAGGCGCGTTCGGCTTCCATCCGGGTGCGCTCGTACGCGTCGGTGAGTTCGGCCTCGGACGTGATCACCCGGATACCGCGGCCACCGCCGCCCGCGGTCGCCTTGAGCATCAGCGGGTAACCGACCTCACCCGCGACACGGACCGCGGTGGGCAGGTCGTCCACCGCGCCGCGGCTCCAGGGCGCGACGGGAACGCCGACCTCCTCGGCGATCAGCTTGGCGCCGATCTTGTCACCGAGCCTGCGCATCGCCTCCGCGGACGGGCCGATGAACGTCACCCCGATCCGGCCGCACAACTCGGCGAACGCCGGATCCTCGGCGACGAATCCCCAGCCGACCCATGCCGCGTCCGCACCGCACTCGCGCAGCGCACGCTCCAGAACCGCCAGGTCAAGGTAGGGCCGTGCCGACGCCGGCCCCAGGTCATAGCCCAGATCGGCCTCACGGACGAAGGTGGCGGTACGGTCTGAATCGGTGTACAGGGCGACGGTTTCGATCCGTGTCCCGTTCTCGGCGGAGAGCTCGCGGACAGCGTGGATCAACCGCATCGCGGCCTCTCCCCTGTTGACGATTGCGACACGACTGAACACCGACCGAAGCCTCCTGCAGATAGGTACGCGCGCGCTGAGCTGGCAAACCTGCGTTCACTGAACACTCTCGTGTACCGCATGGCAGCGAAATGCCGCAACTCACAGCGCGGCTCACCTGAAAATTGCGGAGATCAGCCAAAGAGGATTTGCCAGTAATAGTTAACTAGCTTAACTTGTAGTTATGATTGCTAGCCCCGAGTACTCCCCGGCGAGCTGGTAGTGCCGCGCGCGGGGCTGACTCCGGACCGGATCATCGCCGAAGCCGCGACGGTCGCCGACGAGACCGGCTTTGACCGGCTCACCCTGGCGGCGGTCGCGCAACGCTGCGGTGTCAGCCTGCCTGGGCTGTACAAGCACGTCAGCGGGCTGGACGAGGTGCGGCGAGGGATCGCGATCGCGGCCGTCCGCGACCTGACAGGCGTCATCGCGACGGCCGCCGCCGGGCTCAGCGGTCCGGCGGCGCTGCGCGCCAGCTCCTCGGCGTTCCGTGCCTACGCGCATGAGTATCCAGGCCGGTACGCGGCCAGCGTGATCGCGCCGGCCGATGGCGATCAAGACCATGTCGATGCCGCCATCGCGGCCTTCCAAGTCCTCGCCGCGGCGTTCCAGGGCTACCGGCTGGATGGCGAGGCGCTGATCCACGCGGTCCGGCTGTGGCGCGCCGCCTGCCACGGCATCGTCGCGCTCGAGGCGGCGGGCGGCTTCGGCCTGCCCGAATCGGTCGACGTCACGTTCGGCTACCTGATCGACGCGCTCGACGCCGAGTTCCGGAACCTGGGCTCGGCTACCCGGCCGTAGGATGACGCGGTGAGCGAGAACAAGCGCGACGCGTCGTCCGGCCCCGATCCCGTCGCGGAGATGTTCACCAGCCTGCGGGCAGCACTCGCGGCAGGCGCGGTCCTCCCGGCCGAGGTCGAGACGGCACGGTGCTGTGCTTTCTTCCACCAGCTGGGCATCGACCAGGACAAGTCGGGTGCCTTGCTGATCGGCATGGCCATGCAGGGCGGCACGCCGGAGGACGCCGCGCTGCTCCGGCTCCTGATGCTGCTCGGCTCGCCCGCCGCGAGAGAAAGGGCCCGCACCGCGCTCGGCGAGCTGACCGCCAAGGGCGTCTATCCGTCGAGCTGGGTGGCCGAGGCAGGCAAGGCCGAACCGGTCCGAGCCCTGCGCGTGCCCGGCGAGTCCGGCGACTGGGAAGACATTCACATCACGTTCCGCTACGCGAGCGGCGAGCACACCCTCGTCGCCAGGGTCGACCTCGCGGACCCGCCCGTGGCCCGGCAGCTCACGCTGATCGAGGGCGAAATGCCCGCCGAGCAGGACCGGCCGTCAACGAGCTCGTCGCAGGAACTCAGCCTCGCCGGCGCACGAGCCCGCCTGGAACCGGCCCTGCTCGCGAACGAGTCCGACGGTTTCCTTCCGCCCGACGCCGCCGCGCTGACGCCGATCGCGAAGTCCCGCCTGCGCCGCCTCCCGGCCAGCTGAGCCTTACCCTCACACTCGCACGCGAGGGGACGGCCCGCCC
>DASXDG010000253.1:0-5655 GCA_036490795.1 Streptosporangiaceae bacterium | reverse complement strand
TCGACTGAGTGGAGCCCAGGTCGACCGAGATGGTCTGCGGGTACGCCGCGCCGTCGGTGCTCTCCCAGTAGGAACTGGTGTTGCCGTCGGTGACGTTGGAGGCGACGTACGTCTGAGTCGAGCTGCTCGCCGTGGCCGGCTTGTTCAAGGCGAGGTTGGTGGTGGAGGTGATGCCGCTGCCGCTCAGCCCGACGGTCAGCGGGTTGTTGTTGGCATTGCTGCTGACGGTCAGGGTGCCGGAATTGGTCGCCGCCGTGGGCGTGAACTTGACGGTCACCGTACAGGAGCCGTTGACCGCGAGGCTGGTGCAGTTGTTGGTCTGGCTGAAGGCCCCGGTCACCGCGACGCTCGAGACGGTGGCGGCGGTGGTACCGGAGTTGGTCACCGTCACCGTCTGGGTGGCGGGCGAGGAGCCGACCAGGGTAGCGGGGAAGGACAGGCTAGCCGGCGAGGCGCTCAGCACCGGGCCTGGTGGCGTGCCGGTACCGGACAGGCTCACCGTGCTGGTGACGCCGCCGGCGTTGATAGTGACGCTCCCCGTGCTTGTGCCGGTCGCGGTCGGCGAGAACGTCACGCTGACGGTACAGGAGCCGTTGGCCGCGATCGACGAGCCGCAGTTGTTGGTCTCGGCGAAGGGGCCGCTGGCGGTTATGGACGAGACCGGGGCAGCCGCGGAAGTCGGGTTGGCGACCGTGACGGTCTGCGCGGCGCTGGTCGTGCCGGTTACTTGCGGGCTGAAGGTCAGCGCGGTCGGGCTCGCGTTGACGCCGGTGACGGGGTACGGCGGGTAGACCGGCGGTGGCGAGACGCCGACGCTGCACCCGGCCGGGCTGATGCCGGAGTTGCCGCCGTCATCGGTGATCGTGAAGCCGCTGCCTTCACAGCTGTAGCTGGGGGCGTTGCCCGCGGTGGCCTGGGCCACGCCGGTCGCCGTGACGTTGGTGGCCGTGGCCGTGCCGCCGGTCTGTTCCTGCAGGGCGAACGTACCGGTGCCGATGATGGACACGTTGCTGAGGTTGACCCCGCTGACCGTGCCTTCAACCCACTGGATCGCCTCGAACGGGCTCTGCTCGATCAGCGCGTTGGACACGTTGATCGGGCCGGTGACCGCGCCCTGGCTGCCGTCGAACCACAGTGCGCCGACGCCGAACTGCCAGTTCGGGTCGAGGCTGCCGTCCCGGATCATGGTGTTGTTGGAGATCGTGGTCAGGCCCACCGGGGTGGAACTGAAGCGCTGCCCCACCTGGATGCCGCCGCCCTGGGTGATGCCGGTGTCGACGACCAGGTTCCCGGAGACGGTGTTGTTGTTGCCGCCGTAGATCGCGATCCCGTTGGCGAGTTGCTGCAGCTGCACGGTGTTGTTGGAGATCGTGTCGCCGGAGTCGGCCCCGATGCTGGAGTCGGCCCAGGTCGCGATGCCGTCGTCACCGGTGTTGCGGATGTTGCTGTTGGTTACGGTGGAGTTGGTCACGCCGCCATGGAAGTTGATGCCGTCCGCGGTGGTGTCGCGGATGCGCATGCCGCTGAAGGTCAAGCCCGTCATCGGCCCGTCCATCCAGGCGCCGACCTTCATGTGCTCAATCCAGATGTTCGACACGGTCGAGTTGCTCATGGCCCCGCCGATGCCGTTGACCTGGGCGCTGTCGTCACGGACCTGGACGTTGCCGAAGATCGCGAAGTTCGACAGGTGCACGCCGGTGCTCGCGTTCGGCGCGGAGTTCCCGTAGAAGCCGGGAGCCGTGCCGGTGACGGTCGAGTACCACATGCCCGCGCCTTCGACGGTCACGTTGTTGACGATGATGTGGCCGGGGATGTTGTACGAGCCCGGCGGGATCCAGACCGTGCCGCCGGCTCCGGCCGCGGTGATCGCGGCGTTGAAGGCGTTGGTCGAGTCGGCCGCGCCGGTGGGGTCGGCGCCCTCGCTGACCACGGAGACCGAGCCGCTTGGCTGGGGCAGCGCCGCGGCGACGTTCTCGAAGTCGGCCAGGTCGATCGTGTACGAGGACGCGGTGTCCTCGGAGTCGACCTCCAGCTTGAACGTGGTGCCAGCCGGATAAGTGGTGGTGAACAGCCGGTGCACCTCATCGTAGAAGTGGTGCGGGTTGCCGCTGCCCGGCGTGTTAACGAACGGGTAGCTGCCGTAGTACCAGCTGTACGCGTTGGTCACGGTGAAGTCGGACTGCTTGGTGCCGTTGACGTACAGCGACAGCGGGGCGTTGTACACCGACCCGTCCGAGCTGTCCGGGATGCTGTAGCGGAAGTCGATGGAGTTGGTCGACACCGGGGTGGTGAAGGTGACGTACTGGCCGGAGCCATTGCCCGCGAGGGTGACGGCCTTGCGGCCGGACGCCTCGTCGGCCAGCTGGCCCTGAGTGTAGCTCGGGCCGATGATCGTGCCGTTGGTGGCGGAGTTCTCCGCCTGGACTTCGGTGTAGGGCAGGCTTGCCCCGCTGCCGCCGGTGGCCGTCGACGCCGCCATCGCCGGCCCCGGCTGGATCGCTACCGCTGCGAGGCCCGCCACGGCGAGCGATGCCGCGCTGAGGCCCATGACAAGCATGCGTCTCATACTTCGAACAGAGTGGAACACCATTGCTCCTCTCGACGCGTAGCGCCGGGCTCTGTTCTCGGCGCCTTAGCGCTGAAGCTAAACTTCCAAGCATCCCTTTGCAATATCTCGACGATATTTAGGTTGAGATAAACTGATTAAGGCAAAGAGGAAACGATCGTCCGGGAAGAAACGCCAGCTCAGCGACTTAGCCCAGTACCACTGAACTCCGAGTGACGTCGGCGGCAGACTGAGTAGTCGTCATGTGTGACTTCGATGCATAATGAATGACGTATTTTCCGCAAAATTCAAGCAAGTTTCTGCAAGTTTGCAGCAACTTGTCGCGGGACCCGACGGGCCAGTTGCGGCGAACGGTCCTGACAGCACTCAGGAGGGGCGCGGCCATGATCGGCCGCGCCCCTCCTGAAATGGGAATTTACCGGTTGGAGCGGCTCAGGAAGCTGAGCCGTCGAGCGTCAACAGTGCGGCATCTAGCCCGTTCCTCCGACATGCCGATGAGCCGACCGCCGAGCCCGGAGTCGGTGACGATCAGCTTCGGCGTGGATACCGCGCGCTTGGTCAGGTTCGATGACGATGCCGGGAGGGCCGCAGCCGTTCAAGCACGCTGCGGTGTCCTGCGCGCTAGCGCGTTGCGGACTACGGCCAGCACGGCATCGTCACTAAGCCCGAGGTCACGCGCGATGCTGGCGAGGTGATCGGCCGCGGCGGACAGGACCCGCTGTCCGGATTGATCGTCGGCAAGGGTCCGCGTGCCTGACCGGACGAGTGTTCCGTGTCGGCCGCCACCCTCGACCAGGCCAGCCTGCGCTAGTTCCCGATAGGCGCGGGCGACAGTGCCTCCGGCCAGGCCGAGATCGGCAGCGACCTGGCGCACCGGAGGCAGCCGCTGGCCGGCCTGCAAGAGCCCGGTCGCGATGAGCCCGGCGATCTGCTCCCGCAACTGCTCATACGGCGGGACCGGGGATGTCACGTCGACTCGGAGCGCTGGCGCCGCCAGGCCTGATCCTGGGCGCCCAGGCAACGCGGCGCTCATACAGCGGCCGAACCGGCCGGACCGGCCGGCGCGGCAGCAGGCGGTTCAACCACCAGGCGCTTCCACCAGCCCATCACGCACCACACCAGGACACCAGCGATAGGCAGGCTGATGCCGCACCAGACTAGGATCCGCGAGATCAAGTAGGGACGACCGCCACCAGGCCCGGGGACGGCCACGCCGCTGCTCGCCAGGGTCGCCTGGGCCGCAAGGACGAACAGTTCGATCGCGAGCACGGCGGCGATCACGGCACGCGCGCTGTTGCGGCGGGCATGCTCGTCCAGACCGGGCTGTTCCACCGCGACCGGCGGCAGCAAAACCACGCGGCGCAGCGCGATGCCGCCGACGACAAGAGCGAGCACGGCGAGCGCCGCCGGCGGCACACACTCAGCCGCCGGCCACTGCAGCGCTCCTCCGGGCAGGAGGATCTGAGGAGCATCCAGGGCGTCAGGGTGCCACGGCCCGTAGCTGACCCTAGGCAGCACGGCAAGCACGATCGGCACGGCGACGGCAAGAACGCCAGCGCAAAGCAGCGCAGGAATCGACCACCGCGGTATGTAGCGGCGGACGTACCGAGTCTGAAGTGCGGCGACCCGTAGCGGCCCGGTGGGCGCAGGCACCCAGAGCAACTCGGCCGCCAGCAGGCCGAACAGGTATCCAACGGCGACCGTGGCCGGTGCGAGCTGTCCCTGGCCGAGCCAGATAGCCAGGAAGCCCAGGAGGAGACCCGCGGCAAGCCCGGCTAGCCTTGCCGATCGAGCACGACGGACCAGGCCGGCCGGTACATCAAGACGTGCCCGGCGCGCCGCCCACCACACAGAGGTGCCGACAAGCAGCACCGGGACACCTACATAGAGCAGTACGAACGTGGCCTGTATCCAGAAGATCATGCCCGTAAGACCGGCCCCTGAGTAGTGCGTCATGACCTGAATGTATCATTCATTTGATACAAAGTTGTCCCCCGGCGACTCTTGTCCGCGCGACCGGGCCTGATGCGGTCGCGGTTTTCGCGATCAGGCCCGGAAGTCAGGGTGTGGATTCCCGGGCAGCCCCGAGAGTGTGGTGTTCATCGCCGTGTCCAGGTTGCGGAACGGCCCGTTCCGTCGCCCCGGACCTTGCCTTCACCCCTAAATTGCTCCAGGACGAGCCGGATCGCCTGGTCGCTGATGCCTGGCACTGCCGTCCTGATGTCAGCGAGGCGGAACGTGGCGGGCACGCGACGCAGTATGTGCTCGCGGCGGACACCGGCTTGAACCGGACGGATGTCGAGCCGTCAGGCGAGCGGTCCGGCGAATCTTAGCGGCGATTAGCATGTTTAGTGGGTTGGATTAGTAAGTTTCTGGCTGCCCACACCTCCTCGGTCATCGGCCGTGCGCTGTCCGACATAAGCGGCTTAGTCTTGCTTTGCCCCTGGGACCGACGCTCGGCGGTGCCGACGCTGATGCCCGTCAGGTCAGCCAGGCACGACATCAGCTCGTGCGGCGTTTAAACGCTCAGGCGCCCATTCGTGGGCGATCTGCCGGTACCTTCGTGGGCGATCTGCCGGACTGATCGTGGGCGATCTGCCGATCCTCTGGCTGGCAACCTGCCGCCTGGCCAGTGAGCGGTCTATCCCTCGGCCCGAACCTTACGTCCCCAACCAACCTAACAAACGACCCAATCGCCGCGGCTATTAGCATGTTCAGCAGGCTGGATTAGCGAATTCCGCCTGCACCTGCCACGGCGGTCACGGCCGATTGTCGGCGCCTGTCCTAAGTTCCGTGTCGCTTCCCGGAAACTGAGGGTTACTAGAGGTCAGTTTCTCACTCGCACATGCGTTGCATCAGATGCAACATACAGCACTTAGATGGCATTCAGGAGGAATGCAGCCTAACGGCCGCATCCCTCCTGAACTGGGAAAACACCTCGCTAAGCGGCCTGGAATTAAGAGCAGCCGCTGGTGGAGCCGCAGCCTTCGCAGACGTAGCAGCTGCCCGCGGGGCGCATCTTCGTGCCGCAGGTGAGGCACAGCGGGGCGTCCGCGGTCCGGCCCTGCTGGAACTCAATCAGCTCCGCG
>DASXDG010000252.1:0-3880 GCA_036490795.1 Streptosporangiaceae bacterium | reverse complement strand
CTGAAGCGCCCTGCGGGCCGGTTTCACGCGCACCGCGTCGGGCAAGGCCGGTGCGGACTCAACGGGGCGAGGGCCCGGCCGAGGTCGCTGTGACAGGCGATCACGCGGTCGAGACCGGTGATCGCGAAGATGCGCAGGACGCCGGGGTCGGGAATCACCAGCCGTACCTCGCCGCCGTCCGCCCGGACCCGCCGGTGCACCGTCACCAGGGCGTGCAGCCCGGCCGAGTCGCAGAATTGCGTCCGGCTCATGTCGACGATGATGACCCCGCTCCCGCGCGCGGCGGAGGTGAGCAGGGCTTGGCGGAACTGGCCGGCGTTGGTCACGTCGATTTCGCCGGGCGCTCCTATCACGGGTACGCCGCCGGCCATCTCCACCGGGAACATGGCATCGGGCATATCGTCGCCCTTCCTCTCCGGCCGGCCCGCGGTATTACTTAACGGCCCCCTTCTTGCCCGTCGCGAGCGCCCTAAACCCGTCGTCGCCGGGCGTTTGGCTCGCCCCGGGCCGGGCAGGGGTCGCGACCGCCGGGAGAGGCGCCTGGAGTGGTGCATCACCGCGGGCCGCTGCCTGGGAGCGGCCGGACCGAAGGGGCCGGACCGAAGGGGTTCCAGCGTATGAGCGAGGTTCAGGAAGACACGGTCACGACCAAGGTCCCGGCGCGTCTCGACCGGCTGCCCTGGTCGCGCTGGCACTGGATGATCGTGACCGGCCTGGGCACCGTATGGATACTCGACGGCCTGGAAGTAACCATCGTCGGCAATATTTCCGGGCAGATCGGCAAGCCGGGCAGCGGCCTGCACGTCACGCAGGCTCAGGTAACGGGGTTCGGTGCCGCCACGTACGTCCTGGGCGCGTGCCTGGGTGCGCTGTTCTTCGGCTGGCTCACCGACCGGTTCGGCGCAAGAAGCTGTTCATGATCACCCTGGGCACCTACCTGGTGGCGACGGCGCTGACCGCCCTGTCGTTCGCCCCGTGGTGGTTCTTCCTGTTCCGGTTCCTGACCGGGTTCGGCATCGGCGGGGAGTACGCCGCGATCAACTCCGCCATCGACGAGCTGATCCCGAGCCGCCACCGCGGCGTCATCGACATCGTCATCAACGGCACCTACTGGGGCGGGGCCGCCTGCGGCGCCCTGCTGACCGTGCCCGCGACCAACGACCTGCCCGCCGACATCGGCTGGCGGGCGTGCTTCGGGCTCGGCGTCGTCCTCGGCGTGGTGGTGCTGCTGGTCCGGCGCAACGTCCCGGAAAGCCCGCGCTGGCTGTTCATCCACGGGCACGGGCCGGAGGCCGAGCGCCTGGTGAACGGGATCGAGCAGCGCGTGCAGCGGGAAACCAGCACCCGGCTGGACGAGGCGGATCAGTCCATCACCATCCGGCAGCGCAGCAGGATCGGGTTCGTCACCATCGCCAAGACGATGTTCACGCAGTACCCGCGGCGCACCGTCCTCGGCTTCTCCCTGTTCATCGGGCAGGCGTTCCTGTATAACGCGATCACGTTCGGCTACGCGCAGATCCTGCAGACGTTCTTCCACGTCAAGACCAACCCGGGGTACTACTTCGCGGTGATAGCCGTGGGCAACCTGCTGGGCCCGCTGCTGCTGGGGCGGCTGTTCGACACGATCGGCCGCAAGCCCATGATCGCGGGTACCTACCTGACCTCCGGCCTGCTCCTGCTGGGGACCGCATACCTGTTCGACCGGGGCTCGCTGACCGCCACCACGATGACCGCATGCTGGTGCGCGGTCCTGTTCTTCGCCTCGGCTGGCTCTAGTTCCGCCTATCTGACCGTCAGCGAGGTCTTCCCGATGGAGACCCGTGCGCTGGCCATTGCGTTCTTCTACGCGATCGGCACCGGCGCGGGCGGGATCGCCGGGCCGCTGCTGTTCTCCTCCCTGGTGAGCACCGGCAAGGTGCCGGACACGGTGCTGGCGTTCTCGATCGGGGCCGTGCTGATGATCGGAGCCGGCGTCGCCGAGATCTTCCTCGGCGTGAAGGCGGAACGGCAGAGCCTCGAGAGCATCGCCCAGCCGCTCACCGCGACCTAGGAGAAATCGTGACGAAAGCGGTGGCCTGATGCGCGTCGCCACCCTCAATACCTGGGGTCAGCGAGGCGACTGGGCGGCGCGCCTGCCGGTGTTCCGGCAGGGTTTCCGCGAGCTCGACGCGGACATCGTCACCTTGCAGGAGACGATCCTCTCCGCTGACACCGACCAGGCCGCCGAGATGCTCGGCCCGGAGTACCACCTGGCTCAGCAGCAGGACCGCGAGAAGGACGGGCAAGGTATAACGACGGCGAGCCGGTGGCCGTTCGGCCGGATCTTCGAAATCGACTTCCACGTCACCGGGCGTACCTATGACTTCGCCTGCACGTGCCTGGTCACCGAGGTGCTGGCGGCGGAACCGCTCGGCCGGGTCTGGGTGGCGAACCACTTCCCGGACTACCAGCTCGATCACGAACGGGAACGGTGCCTGCAGTCGGCCGCGGCGGTGCGCAAGCTGGAATCGCTGGTCCTGGAGTCACCAGGGCACGTCATCGTCGCCGGGGACATGGACGCCGATGAGGCCTCCGACAGCATGCGGTTCTGGACCGGCGGCCATGTCATCGGCGACCTGAGCGTCTGCTACCGCAGCGCCGGGGAGTCGGCCCGGCCAGGCGAGCGGCTCATGACGTTCACGCCGGAGAACCCGAACTCCGTGAACCCCGACTGGCCGTTCCGCGGGATCGACCACGTGCTGATCCGGTGCGGCGACTCCGGCGGCCCGTCGCTGCCGGTCCGCGGCTGCCGCCGGATCTTCGACACCGGACCTGCCCGCGCCAGTGACCACTACGGGCTGATGGCGGAGTTCGGCCCGCCGCCGGAGCTGGCCCGCTGAGCCGGGCGGCCGATCATGTTTAGCGCGTTCCGGAACAGGTAGGACATGGCGCTGTGTCGTTGCCCGAACGCCCGGCGGCCTATATCCGCGTCGTCGGCGCCAGAAATGCCAGGGATCCTCATGTGCGGGACCAGGCGCGAGCGGTCCTGGCTGCCGCGGGCCAGCGGGGCTGGCCGCCGCCCGAGGTCTACACGGAAATCGGACTGCCTGGCTGGCAGCGGCCCGGCTCGGTGCTAGCCCGGCTGGCCGGATACCTCACGAGCGGGCGTCACGACGCGATCATCGTCGCGGACCTGTCCCGGATTAGCCGCGACCCGGCGGAAGTCCTCGCGTTCACGGTCCGCTGTGACCGGTGCCGCGTCACGCTCGAAGCGCTGGAAGAAGGCCACATCGACGAAGACCGGATCGCCACCCTCTACGCCAGGTACCGGGTGGTCAAGACCTGAGCGTATTCATGTCCGGTTCCGCACCAGCGGGATCTGGCCGCCGGCCCGCACCATCGTGGCCTGGCGGGGGGAGAGCCGGTGCCGGACCACGTAGTCCTGGTTCTTCGCCTGGTTATGCACGGTGAACTCGGCCGCCGAGCCGAGCGCGCCGGGCAGCCCGTCGACGGACAGGTCGTCGCCCTGGTCGATGCGGTCGTAGTCGGACGGGTCGGTGAACTCCGCGGCCAGGACGCCGAAGTTCGCCAGGTTCTGCCAGTGGATCCGGGCGTAGGACTTCGCCAGTACCAGCCGCAGCCCGAGCGAGCGCGGGGCGATCACCGCGTGCTCGCGGGAGGAGCCCTGGCCGTAGTTCTTTCCCGCCACGATGACGTGCGTCCCGGCCTCCCGGGCCCGCTCCACGTAGCCGTCGTCGAACTGGCTGAAGGTGAATTCGGCGAGCTTGGCGATGTCGCTGCGGAATGGCAGCACCCGCGCGCCCGCGGGCAGGATCTCGTCGGTCGAGATGTCGTCGCCCACCTTGATCGCCACGGTGGCCCGCAGGTCGCCGGGCATGGG